>CALJVI010000289.1 GCA_937974575.1 uncultured Saprospiraceae bacterium
TTATTAAATACTACTTCATTGCCTGGATCAACAGCTGTCCATCTACCTGTACACTCATCTGGTTCAGCTGCATTTAGCATCACGTCATCTCCACAATCTCGGAAATCATTACCCGCCTCTGCTAATGTAGCAGCTAAGGCATTCACTACTTGTACTTCATCACAATCAAAATCAGGACCACAACCTTGGTTTCCTAAGCACCATGTGAATACGTAAGTATTTCCTGCTTCTAGACCAGTCACTTCAGAATTTTCATCGTTGATGTCTACAATCGTAATTCCTGCAGCTTCTTGAGCTGATGGTTGTGTCCATACACCAACGTTACCTGTTATTGCAGCATCTGCAGCAAGGTTAAACGAAGTGGCATTACACAATTCGTAAGGTCCACCACCTTCAGCAACTTGATTTTCAGAATTGATCACTACTACTACATCATCGAATGAGTAGTCAGTACAACCTCCATTGGACAATGTCCATCTGAAAATATAACTTCCTTCAGACAATCCTGATACTGCTGTACTTGGATCAGCTGGGTTAATGATGTTTGCCCCATTGTTCGATACTTCTGTCCACATTCCATCACCAATACTTGGTGCTAGACCATTTAAGAAGATGGATGCTTGAGAACAAATATTCTGATCGTTGCCAGCAAAGGCAATCTCATTAGGTATAGTATTGAATTCTACAGTTGCAGGAACTGGATTAGAAGACTCACATCCATTCACTGAAGCAATTACTGTAAAGTTCACTACAAAGCTTTCTCCATTGCCAGTATATGCACTGAAGTCATCTATGGTGATAAATGGAGTCAAGCCAGATGTTCCTAGACTAGTTCCACCGTTTGTATCATCAAACCATTCATAAGTAGCACCTGCAACTAATGTTCCTACTGACAATGTCAATTCTTCACCTGGGCTATCTAAACAGATAGGTCCATCATGAACTATAGTAGGTGTAGCTGGAGAATCTTGTATATCTAAGATAAATGGATCAGATATTTCTGAAGCACAACCATTCAATATACATACCACTCTATACTCGCCTTGGTTAACAGATTCAGCATCAAATATGGTTACTGGCATTGTTGTAGCGTTAAAGTTCGCTGGTCCAGTCCATTGGTACTCTGCATTTGGATTAGGATCTGTAATAGTAAGAATGATGTCCTCACCAGCACAAGCGATAATCGGCCCTTCGATAATTGGTGCAGCTAATTGCGGAGTTACATCCACGATCACTGTACCTGAAGGATTAGAAACACAACCTCCTACATCTATAGTCAGTGAGTATGCACCTGCATCAGCAGAAGTTGCTGGATCGATAATCAAAGTAGGTGAGTTTGTGATCGTATCTCCAATACCTGGAACATCCCAAACATACATCACACCTGTCTGATTGTATGGCGTACTCTCTATTCTTATCTGTTCTCCCTCACAAATCATGTTTTCATCTACTGAGATAACAGGCGTAATAGGAGCTGTAGTAATATCAACTATCACTTCAAAAGGCTCAGATTCACATCCGTTAGGACCAGTTACGATCAAAATATAATTTCCATTATCATCCTCATTTACATTCGGTATAACTGCATCTCTTGAAATAGAAACAAAACCATTTGGTCCAGACCAACTGTATGTGTAGTTGTTAGGTGGTGTTGCCGGCGGGAATACAGAAACCATAAATTGCAAGTTTTCTGCTCCTGTTACACAACCACCAGGTCCTGGGTTATAACTAATTGCTGTGATAGTAGGTGTCTCCGATGTTTGTACATCGATAGATCCTACACCAATACAACCGTTAACATCGGTAACTGTCAATGTGTACAATCCATCTTCAATAACTACTGGGTTAGAGATAGATGAAGTAAACATATTTGGTCCAACCCAACTATAAGTCTGCGGTGTAGCAATAGTATTTACATCCAACTGAATAACATCACCTTCACAAGCTTGACCACCTACTATAAATGGTGCAACTGGTATTGGGTCAGAAATCAATACTTCTATATCCTCAGATTGAGAAGAACATCCAGCTCCATTCGTACATATCACAGACCATAAGCCTGCATCATATGCTGAATTTCCAGCAGGTATGCTTGTAGTATTTACTGTAGTAATAAGTAAAGGATTTGATAAAGTCCCTGCACTACTTCCATCAGGACCTATCCATGTATACGTATCACACACCTCACTAGTAGAAAGTATCATATTATCACCAGCACAAACTGGAGAATTGCTACTAATAAATGGCGTAATTGGCATTGGTGTAACATCTACAAAAATAGATCCTGGTATTTCACAACCACTGTTGTCAGTTACAAATAAGGTATAAATACCTTCATTGAATAAGGTAGCATTTGATACTACTGTTGGGAACTGCCCAACAGCACTATATCCAGCTGGTCCCTCCCATCTGTAAGCCGTCCATGATGCTTGTGGATTTGAAACTGTCAATAAGAAATCGTCACCTTCACATACTGGACTTGGATTAACTACTACAATAGGAGCCTCAGCAATAATTGTAGTATTAATAGTCACACTATTTGATAATGGAGTTGTACATAAATTATCATTTATAAACACATAGTAATTAGTATTCCCTGATAATGCAGGGAAAGAAACTGTAGGAATACTAGTCGTACTAACCAATACATCTTCTGGTCCATTTGTCCCAAGTGGTGCATTGTCAATATACCATTCCCAAGTAGTATTGGTACCCATGTATCCTGAATTCTCAGTTAAGACTACTGTTTCTCCTGGACAATTGAAGCTAGTCATATTAGCTGATAAGCTAGGTGTAGGAAGATTTGGGTTAGTAACATCTATTGTTCTTACACAAGATGTGTTATCCACATTCCCAGCAAAATCCATAACAGTATATGTAATTGTGTTCATACCTGGATTCAATGTTACAGTTGGACTTGATCCATCTGATGGGAACATTGTTTGTGGTACTGTTGTAGCACCAGCCACATTGTATCCAAACGCAGTAGACTCAAATGCAAGCTGCACAGAAAGCATTGAATTTCCATTATCAGTTACGTTAGTTAAGAATACGTCTGATGGGAATGTACCTGGATCTACACAAGGATTGATTCCGTAATCATCGTTATTCGGATCTCCATCATTATTAAAGCCTAGTAAGCCATTAAAGACTGGAGCAACGGTAATTGCAATAGCACCATCCGCAGACCAAGCTTGCAACATTGCAGCCGGTACAGTAATTTGAGCTACATTCATCATTGGATCACCACAACCCATATTTGCTGTCGTAGTTCCTAATAGTACTCCACCTTCTCCAAATATATTCAAAGATTCTTGACTTGAAACACCACCTATAACTGAGTTATCCAAATCTCCTTTGAACATGATATTCAAGACACCGTCACCAGATGGTGGTGGTGAACCAGCTAAACTAAATGAAGCAACTACAGTATCCATAACGAAACCATCAATATTCGGATGAGCCGTAAATCTAAGTTCGTTAAACATTGCTGTATTACTGTAGGCATTCAACTCACAGTTATCAATTACATCATTGTCTGGTCTAGGTAACATTACATCTACAGGATTACAATCTGGTGTTGGTATAGTCGCAGGTAAATTATCTAAAGGACAATCTGCAAACATTGGCGCCTCATCATCTACTACTGTTACATTGAATGTACATGAAGTAGAATTTCCACTACAATCCGTAGCTACGAATGTTACTGTAGAGATACCATCAAATGCCATTCCTGTTCCAACTACTGTTCCAGTACCTGAACCCATCATAGATCCTGTTCCTGACCCCATCGTTGAACCACTTCCAGTCATAGATCCAGAACCACTTCCAGGGTTACCTGTAAATCCAGAAGAAGGACCGAAAAATGCTTGAGATATAGTTGGGAATGAAGCTGGCATTAGTGGCCCGCCATTCACACTATATTCAAGTGATCCTCCAGCTGGTGGAGTTGAACAATCGTAAATAAGTGAAGGAGATACTGCTCCCCCAGGACATGTATTGTTTATACCTTGATTTTCTAATCCAGAACCTGGATTATTTGGTACTAGATTAATAGTAACACTTCCATCAGAAGCCCACTGATTAAATGTTTGAGCTGAAATGGTGAACTGTTGATCTGTCAAATCTCCACATTGTGAAGAAGTAGGACCTGTTTGTCCTAGTAAAGTCATCCCTTCTCCAAATACTTGGAAAAACTCAGTATGACCTATATTTATAAATTCTCCATCTAGATTCACAAAATCTAAATCCAATGTAACATCACTTACTGCTACTGTCGGTACAGCAGGTACGATAAAATCGATCTGAATTGCATCAACAAGTACATTTGGATCATCAGGACCTGTAAGCTGAATAAATCCACCTGAAACAGGACCCGATGAGGTAAATGAAATCGGTCCACATGGTGACTGCACATCAGCACATCCATCTATAACAGTAGGTGGAGCAAAATCATAAACAGCAGCACAATCTCCTAAACCATCACTACTTGTAGTAATTGTAATATCCTGCGGACATCCTGATAATACAGGTGGAGTGTCATCCACTACAGAGAATGAAGCAGTAGTTACATCACTTCGTCCGCACTCATCTCTTACTACAAAATCAACCATTGCAACTATATCCGATGGACATGCTGCTCCTGGCAAAAATGCTGGTGTACTTGTTCCTGCTTGGAAAGCATACCAATTAGATGTTCCTAATTGACCTGTTGTTGTATTGATTTGGCCACCAGAATTATCAATAGCTGAACAATTATCATTTGCAACTGAACCAAAACCAATTGACTCTAACCAGTTGTTAAATGCATTATTCAATCCATTTCCGTTAGGATCTACATTACAAGAATATTCTATATCATCCGCTCCAATTGTTATCATTGGATCAGTATCATCAACAACTGTTATTAACTGCTGTTGAGTATTTGCATTTCCACATCCATCTGTTACTATCCAAGTTCTTGTTATAACTCCAGAACCAGCACATCCACTCGGAACGGAATCTGAAAAGTCAACAGTAAACCCAGAACAATTATCGGATCCATCAGTAATACCTCCACCTGTAAAGGCTGGATCTAAACTATCTTCGCAGCTCACGGTCACATTAGGAGGTATAGAATATGTGGGTGAAGTAAAGTCTCTTACTTCGATTAACCTACTTGCTTGTGTTGAATTACCACATGCATCCGTTGCAGTATACGTTCTTGTTACTGTTTGGAAAACATTGTCTGTACATGGTGCTACTGGACTAGCTACATCTGTAAATGTTACAATCACAGACCCTGTACCTGTTCCAATCAAACTACCAGAACCTGAACACATATCAAAAACTGTAGGAGTAGGCACCATACTGTCATCAAAATCACAGTTAGCATCAGCTGCTATCTGAACAGTAAATAAGTTGGAAGTAAATTCAGGCCCAATTCCATCTGTGATTTCCCAGAATGAAGTGTTTCTTGATTCATTTCCACACGCATCAGTTGCTATAAAGGTCACTGTCACTCTCCATCCACATGCAGATGCATCCACAGTTGGATACAATCGAAGTGTATTTGTTCCACCTGTATTCCCATTCGAATCCGTCCAAATGAAAGAATAAGTTATTGGTTCACTACAATCATCAGTAGCATCTATATCTGTAAGATCATTATCACCATGTGAATCTATCCAAAGCTGGAGTCCCGCTTGATCGTCTGTATATAAACCACCAGGACCACACTCCTCACTTATATCTGTAGAGCCATCTAATGTCGGATCTGTTGCATCAATTATTTCAAAAACTACTTGATCTGTTTGTGTAGAAAATCCACATTCATCTGTAGCTACGAAAATAATATCTACGCTTCCTGTATTTCCACATCCATTAGTAAGCACTGGATTTGCTGGAATAGTAGACCATGTAACGGTACCACAAGCATCAGTTGCGACAGCACCTCCATTATTAGCTATATAAGCTTGAAGCAATGCAGCATTATCAATAGTACAATTCACCCTAGTTGTTGCATTTGGTGCTGTAGTTAATGATGGTCCTTGTGTATCTGTTGCTCTAAATGAAGCAGGAAATGGACCTGCGACATTGCCACAAAAATCAGCAGCAAAAAAGTCTACTGTAACAGATCTACCTGCATTACAAGCAACACCCGTCATATCCATAATAGATACCGTATTAAATCCAGGATTATTTGAAGGATTACTATCTGTATCCGTTGATGGATCGTATAGCCCTTGAACAAAGAAAAATGTATTTAAATTACTTCCTGAACAATTGTCAGTCGCCTCTAAACCAGGTTGTGCTGTATCTGGATTATTACCTCTTGTCACAGCCCACAATAAAAGATCATTGGCATTGTTAGGACCACACTCTACTATATACTCTTCTGGAAAAGATGTAACCGTTGGTGCATCTTCATCAATTATGCTGAATGAAGCAGATCCCGCAGTAGTAGTAATTCCACACTCATCTTGTGCAAAAAACTCAACTGTATAAGAACCTGTATTACCACAAGCAGCATTTAATGTCGGATTAGAAGGACTATAAGTAAATGTTGTTCCACTACAATTATCTGTTGCTATGGCACCACCAGCACTATTTAGCCAGTTTTGAAAAGCAGTGTTACTATTTCCACTTCCATCACATACCGCAGTACCATCCATTGCCATTTGGCTAACTACTGGTGCTGTATTATCAATTACATTAAAATTAGCTGCTGTAGATGTTACAAAATTTCCGCATTCATCGACAAAAAAGACTGTCATGCTTAATGATCCTGTTGAACCACATCCATTTGAAAGATCCGCTAAAGTTATACTATTAAATCCAGGATCATTGGATGGATTATTATCCATATCCAAATTAGGATCATACGTTCCTGTCACAAAGAAATAAGAAGTAGTATTTCCACATCCATCTGTAGCTGTTGCTCCAGGCTGTGGAGTTATTGGATTATCTCCTCTTGTTGCCGTCCAAGCTGCTAAAGCGGCAGCTTCATCGTCATTACAATTAACAACCATATTTTCTGGCTGCGAAGTGATTATTGGATCTTCATTATCCGTTAAGCTGAATGTTGCATCATATGTATTTAAACTTAAATTTCCACATGCATCTACTGCTTGATATCTTACAGTCACCTCACCAGTGATACCACAATCATCAGACAAAATATCCAATATCGAAGCACCTCCATAAGACAACATCCCATTCGTTAATACTGTAGTACCAGTTGCAACGCCACCAGATACAACTGTTGCATTGAAGGTTGCAGAACTACAACCATCGCCAGCTACTCCACCAGCTGCTCCCATCAACCAATTGTTTAATGCTTGTTCAGGAGTAGTATTTGGAGCTATTGAACTACAAGATATTGGCAAGTCTCCACCTATTGTAGCAATGATTGGACGCTCATCATCCGTTACTATAAATCTCTTTGTTACTGGTTGTGTAGGATTTCCACATGCATCTGTATAAGTAAATGTTACTTCTACTGATCCAATTGCATTATCAACCGTAAATGGACTTCCATCTTCTAAAGGAAAATTGTCTTGACATACTCCTGAATCTATTGATGTATTTAAAGCATCTAGAATTTGAACAAAATTAACATTACTCCCATTTATAGAAGAAGTAAGGTTTATACCTGAACACGCATCTACTGCCGTAGACATTGCCCCAGTCGCAACCCAGTTTGCCAAAGACACTTCATAAGGTCCATCTCCGCAATCTACAGCTAAAGCATCAGCACCATCTGTTATCGTTGGTGTCGTTCTATCATCTATAGTGTATGTTGTTGGATTTGATGATGTAGAATTTCCACATGCATTTGTATAAACAAAAGTAACCTCATATCCACCATTAGGACATGGTACTGCCAAACTTGCATTTGGATCCGCTGTTATGTCAACACCATTTAAAAATGCTGTAGTCGTAACCCCAGCTCCACAATCTTCTTGTACAACAGCACCTCCACCATTCGCTACCCATGCAGCAAAACCAGTTCCAGGACTGGTGTTGTCTGTACAGTTATCTGTTACAGGTTGTGGCTGTGTAGTGATTGATGGTCCAGAAGGGTCATCTATTAATATCTCATGTGAATAAGTTTGTACATTTCCACAATCGTCTGTTAAAGTGTAACGTCTCAAATAAGTACGAGGGCAAGATGTTGGCGTGCCACTTATAAGTTGATCGCCTAAATTAGCATATCCCAAAGCATTGTCCGGCGTACAGTCTATGATATCTCCACCCCCAGCAGTCTGCAGCTCAAAAACGCTACCGTAAGTAGGCGCATCGCTTAAATTACAATATGGTCCGAGGTTAGCCAATGGCAAGAAAGTTGGTGCTATGACATCTGCTGAAATAATTATTCTTTGTCTACATGTGTCTACAAAACCGAAAGGGTCCATTGCTGTCCATGTTCTCGTGATAGATCCACCATAGCACTGACTTGGAGTCACTGTCTGACCCTCATAAGTAGCATTCTGAACTCCTACCACACAGTTATCTATGTAAGTTACATTTGGTACAGATGGAATTTCAGAAACACAGTTTATGAAAACATCTACTGGACAATCTATAACTGGAGGTTGATTATCGTTTACATCCAATGCATATTGCTGACCACTACATTCTCCTGTACTTAGAGTAACCTCAAAATCGATCAATAATTCATCCCCAGCAGTAAGACCCAATATCATATTGGTTGTTGGTAATACTGTTAAGTTTCCATTATTGAACTTAAAGATTCTTGTAATCTGTACATCAACAATACTTGTTGAAGCCGCATAGCATGAAGCCGCGTCCCCAGAATTAATAATCATCAAATTATCTGGAAACCATTCTCCTTTGAGGGCTTGATCTGCGCTTGGCGTAATATCAATATCAACGGAGCAATCCATTTCTATCGGAACATTGGATCCTAGATCTTGATCAAAATCAATACTATTGTTACAAGTACAATTTTGCTGACCAAAAGAGGATGCTACAAATAGGAAGAACATTGCGGTCGTAGACAGCAATGTCATGAGTGGGTGTAATCGGTTCGTCATACTATATATTATTTTAAAAAATAATAGTAAAAATCGGTTGTTAAAACTATGTATCTCAGCACTTTGTGTAATCTGTCAAAATGCTACAATTTCAATTTTTGTTATTCGCACTCTCTCTTAGAGCTGGAATTGGACTGTAAGGTATCTATTAAATAAAACATATCAAACTTTTTTAATATGTAAATACCTTACATTAACAGGCAACGCACTAAATCCTAGCACTTATAATCTGTGCTAAAACCAAGTAGTTCGTTAATTTGGAGTGTTTAAAAAATTCGGAAGAAATGCGTTCAAATACCTTTATACAATTATATGTAATACGTTGGAAACGAATTACTTTGTCTTTGTGATGCCTCTTTCCAATAAAACTAGTTCTTAAGCTTCGTTAAGCTTTGCTTATGGCGTACTCGCCTTGCGTTCGTTGAGTAAAGTTACGCAAGCGATTTGAATAAGTTGTTACAATACATATACATTTTATCAACATGTATTTTCACTCTTCTTCTAAGCTATTGTCTTTCAGTTTTTTATCTTCTAAATTTTTATTTAAAAATTCATTTAATTCTTCAACTGGAGTATTGGTAATGATTTCACCAAACTCATTTATCTCAATATTAAACCCTTCTAGCTTTTTATCAGACTTATTATCCTTTTTTCCCTTAGCCATTATGTTCTTCTTTTATTTTGGCAAAAACGCTTGGCGCCTCTGTCAATCGTTTTAGTGTTTTATCCTTTCCCAAAAGTGCCATAATTTCAAAGACGCCTGGCCCTTTGAGAGAGCCACTCAAGCCTAATCTCAAGCCTGGAAAAAGAGCACCAAAAGAAAGCTCCTTCTGCTCTAAATATCTCTTTGTATAGTCTTCCAAGTAGACAGGATCGAAATCCTCTTCACCCGCCAAAGCTTCAACATAATCATTCATGACTGCTTCAGCATCACCTTTCCATTTTTTACGAACAGATTTTTCATCATACACTCCAACTTCATCATTCAGCAAAAATGCTCCCTGAGTCACCAAATCTGGCAAAAACTGAATCCGCTCTTTAAACATACGCACATACGACAATGCAAAAGCATCTTCTACCTCCTGGCCCTCCAGCTTCATGATTTCCTTAAAGCGATCAGCAAGCATCTCATCGGTCATTTGAAATATATACTGCTGATTGTACCATTTCGCCTTATCAATATCAAAACGAGCCCCACTCTTGTTGATTCTTGCTAGTGTAAAAGTCTCTATCAACTCTTCTAAAGAAAATATCTCCTGCTCTGTTCCTGGATTCCAACCAAGAAATGCCATAAAATTGATCAAAGCATCTGGTAAGTACCCTGCATCCTTAAATCCGATAAAACTATCTTCTTCTTTCTCAGCATTCCATGAAAGAGGAAAGACAGGAAATCCAAATTTCTTACCATGACGCTTGCTCAGCTTGCCTTTTCCTGTTGGAGATAAGATCAATGGCAGGTGCGCAAACTTAGGCATTACATCTTCCCAGCCCAAAAAGCGGTAAAGATAGACATGATGCCCAGTGCTAGACAACCATTCTTCACCACGAATCACATGACTGATTTTCATAGCATGGTCATCGACTACGTTAGCTAGGTGATAAGTGGGCATCCCATCACTTTTAAAGATTACTTTATCATCAAGCTCACCACTATCAAATTGAACCTTACCCCTGATCTCATCTGTAAAGCTCACTACCTCGTCTTCAGGAATTCTAATTCTAATGGTAAATGGCTTCTCATCATCCAACCATTGTTTTGTATCCTCTGCCGAAAAAGTAAGACTATTCTTCATACCCATGCGAGTACTGACACCATATCTCGCACTATGATTTCCTGCCTCCTGAGCTGCATTACGCATAGCCTCTATTTCTTCAGGCGTATCAAAAGCATAGTAGGCATGTCCCTTTTCTACCAGTTGGTATGCAAAGTCTGCATATCTTCCTTTGCGTTCACTTTGCCTATAAGGCCCAAAATCCCCTCCTTGATCTGGCCCTTCATCAGGACTGATACCACACCAGTCTAGTGCATCTTTAATATACTGCTCTGCACCAGCTACATATCTTTTCTGGTCTGTATCTTCTATACGGAGTATAAAGGTTCCACCATGTTTTTTGGCTAGCAAATAATTATACAAAGCGGTACGCACTCCTCCTATATGAAGCGCACCAGTCGGACTAGGTGCAAATCTTACTCTCATTATCTTATTTATTTTTAAGTAGGCAGCGAAATTAAGGCTTAGAGCGTCTTTATTATACTATTATCGAGTTTTTATTCCCAAGTAAACAGCAAAAAACCAACGAACAATTGCCTATTTTTGTAAGCCTGTTTATCTATTAGAATGTATCTGATTAAAACACCTGCGTTTATACAATCCTTATTTCCAAATTTTACTTGGAGATTGCCACAACATGAACGCACCCTATTCCTCACTTTTGATGATGGTCCTATACCTGAAGTTACAGAATGGGTCCTCGATCAATTAGCAGCATACCAGGCTAAAGCCACCTTCTTCTGTGTTGGTGAAAATGTCAAAAAAAATCCTACCATCTTCGACCGCATAAAGCAAGAGGGGCATGCCGTGGGTAATCATACGTTTCATCATAAAAATGGTTGGCAAACAGATAAGATAGAATACTTCCACGATGTCCGCAAATGTGCCGAATTGGTCGAGAGTGACCTATTTCGTCCTCCCTACGGAAAACTGACCCCTAAGCAAGCGCAATTTTTACAACGCCATTACAAGGTCGTCATGTGGGACATTCTGACAGGAGATTTTGACACCAATACAGATCCAAGCACATGCTATCAGCGTATCATTAAAAAAAGTAAACCTGGCTCCATCCTCGTTTTCCACGACAGCATCAAGGCTCAACCGATTCTATGTCAAGTACTCCCTAAAGTACTTCAATACTACGCTAATCTAGGTTATAGATTTGAGGCATTAACTCCCCTTACATTAGCAAGTAGATCCAAGCAAGCAATAGCAGTTTAATACCAGTTTCTATTTTTTTATTTGGGCGATTACTCTGCCCCAAAGAGGGGTCAGAGCACCAGGCTATGCATCCTGCCCGACTGATTAGCATCAGCGTGGTCAGGCGGGGACTCCACGTTCGTTGCGGTCCTCTCCTTGCCCCACCCTCCTCTACACGGATTAAGCAAATTAAAATAGATTGAGTATTTTTCAATTCAAAATCTCAATCAACTATCCAATATCGCCTCTGTCTCCAAAAATTGTTTTTTGTGTGAGGGATAGCAGTGGTACGAAGGGTGCAGAGTGACTAGTCAGACAAGAAGCAACGCAGGCTCGACGAGGAACGAGAAGAGACAAGATGCGACTATGGCTGGCAGGAGAAATGCACTGTGAGTAGGAACGTATAGCCCGACCTAGTATAGTGCATTTTTTTGCACAACACTAGGGCACACCCAAGCCAAAAAAATGACTAATTTAGAGCATTCTAAAAAATAAGAGCAGAGGCATGTCAAAAACACAACGAGAAACGCAGGCAGAATTTCAGAGGATCCTAGATCAACTCAATCCCAAACAACGGGAAGCAGTAGACACCATCGAAGGGCCTGTCATGGTCATCGCAGGACCGGGCTCTGGAAAGACACAGCTACTCGCAGCACGTATCGGAAATATACTGAGTACGACCGACACCAGTGCAGAAAATATTTTGTGTCTTACGTTTACTGATGCGGCAGCGGTGGAGATGCGCGATCGACTCAAAACACTCATCGGGCCTATGGCTCATAAGATTCATATTTTTACGTTTCACTCTTTTTGCAACTATGTGATCCAAGAAAATTATTTCTTGTTTGGGAAGCAAGATTTGCAGGCGGTGAGTGAGCTGGAGCAGTTTGAA
>CALJVI010000290.1 GCA_937974575.1 uncultured Saprospiraceae bacterium
CCCTGTCATTTCTGGCGACTCATCGCGAGAGCCTACATCGTACAAAATATTTACAGCTACCAAGGGTGTCGTCTGATCCTCGTGTACGATCACTCGTAGGCCATTCTCTAATATGAATCTATCGTATGCTATCATGAAATATTTGCCGTCTGTGTTATTCGTGAAGCTGGCCTAGTATGTGTTGCCATTTCACGAATGGAATAAAGACTGCAAATTTACGACATTTATCATCAATTTACTATGTGTATGATTTGCATAGTTTGGTGTTTTTTGGACAAGGGATAGGAGGCAGACGACCAGAGGGAGTAGTCCCAGCGGAGGAGGGTGGCGGGAGATTCTGGGACCGGAACAAAGTGGAGTGCCGCATAGCCCGGTGCCGCTTTTTCAGCGGCATGGCCCATGATCATAAGACTTAAAACAGGTGCTATAAGGTAGAAAGACGGCGGGCCGCTTCGAGTAGAGTATCATCACGCTTAGCAAAGCAGAGGCGAATGACCTGATTTTCCACATGATCAGCATAAAACGCAGAGACAGGGATAGCTGCTACTTTAGCGTTGTAGGTCAAGTCGGTGACGAAATCCAACTCTTTCTTGTCGCTGATTGCGCTATAGTCAAATAGGGTATAGTATGTCCCAGCAGAGGGTAGTGCCTTCAGTGGACTGCCCTGCATAGCTTCCAAAAACAAGTCTCTTTTTTGTTGATAAAATTGAGGTAGTTGCTGGTAGTGCTCTGGTGTCTGCATATAAGTAGCCAAGGCCAGCTGTACAGGTGTATTGACTGAAAACACAGTAAACTGATGGATCTTCCTAAACTCTGCGGTCAAATCAGGAGGCGATACTAGATATCCAATCTTCCAGCCAGTAGCATGAAATGTCTTGCCAAACGAGTAGGTGATGAAACTGCGTTTGTACAAGTCTGGAAATTGCATGGCAGAGATGTGAGACTGCTCATCATAAACTAGATGTTCATACACCTCATCACTGAGTAGGTATATATTGGTATCTGCGAGTAGGTCGCTGAGTGTCTGGAGGTCCTGCTGGTCAAGTCTGGTTGCAGTCGGATTGTGCGGTGTATTGATAATGATCATCTTGGTTTTTGAATTGATCATTGCACCGAGTTTTTCCCAGTTGATTTTGAAGTCTGGCCCTTTCATGGAGTAAGATACTGCTGTACCGCCACACATTTTGATGGCAGGGACGTAAGAGTCATACGCGGGTTCGATGACAATAACCTCATCTCCAGTATGGACTACAGTCTGTATGCTATTGTATATAGCCTGCGTTGCGCCGGTAGTGATAGTAACTTCGGATAGGGGATCTACCTCGATATTATATAGTAGTTTTATTTTTTTGGCAATTTGATTTCTGAGCTGAATGGTGCCAGCCATAGGTGCGTATTGATTATGCCCAGCGGTCATATTTTTGTGGACTAGCTCGATCAATGTTGGGTCACAATCAAAATTGGGGAACCCTTGAGCAAGGTTGATGGCGTTTTGTTCTTTTGCCATTTTTGACATGACACTAAAGATGCTCAATTCTTGTCCAGGTAGTTTGGAAATAAAATCCATAGGTGGATAGCTACTTGTATCGTTGATAAATCTTGTCAATGACTTTTGCTAAGTCTTCGTCTTTTTGAGTGACGGTATTGCTTGCATCGTGGGTGCAGAGTTCAAAGCTGACTTTATTGTAGACATTGCTCCAGTTGGGGTGATGGTTTGCTTTTTCTGCAGCTATAGCCACACTGGTCATGAAGGCAAATGCTTCGCTAAAGTTGCTGAAGGTAAAGTCTGCTTTGAGTTTATTGTCTTCTTCTTTCCACATAGGTTTAGCGTATTAAAATTCCCAATTGTATTTATCTAATCCTTTGACACATGCTACTAAGAGCTTGATGCTGGCTTCTACATCTTTCTTGTTGACCATCTCTATGGTCTGATGCATGTTTCTCAATGGGATGGAAATAGCTCCTGCAATGGCTCCTTTTTTGCCATAGCGCTGCAAGCCAGCAGTATCGGTACCTCCTGCTGGTAGGATTTCAGTCTGCCATTTTATTTTGGATTTGGTAGCCGTCTTTTTCATATATTCTATCATGCGATAATCACATATAGTGGATCCATCCATGATCTTGATGGCAGTACCATGTCCAAGACGAGTAATCATTTCATGAGGTTGTGCACCAGGTACATCAAAGGCAATGGTTACATCCAAGCCGAAGGCGAAATCTGGATCTACATGGTGTGCAGACGAGATCGCTCCTCTCAGGCCTACTTCTTCCTGCACTGTGAAAGTAGCGTAGAAGTCATATGGAATAGTCTTTCCTTTGAGCGCTTCAAGCGTTTTCAGTAAGATATATACGGAGATGCGATTGTCTAGTGATTTGCTATTGATGCAATCTCCCATCTCTATCATTTGACGCTCCCGTGTAATCGGATTACCTGCTTCGATAAATTTATCAACTTGCTTTTTGGACATACCAGTATCGATATAGTAATCACTGATAGGGACTACTTTATTGCGTTCCTCGGCTTTCATCAGGTGGATAGGCTTAGTGCCCATGACTCCTATAATATCCTTCTTACCATGGATGATCACTCGCTGTGAAGTAAGTGTCTTGGGATCAAATCCTCCTAAAGTGTGAAAGCGTATAAATCCTTCCTCATCTACATGTGTCACAATAAATCCGATCTCATCCATATGTGCCGCAGCCATCACACGGAGGTCTTTTTTTCCTTTTTTGATGGCAAGGACGTTGCCCATGGCGTCTATTTGTACTTCATCACAGAGTGGTGTCGCCGCTTCTACTACAAAGTCTCTAATGCGTTTTTCGTATCCTGATGTACCAGGCGTGCTGCAAATTTTGTCTAATAAAGCTAAGTCAATCATATTACTTCATTCAATAAATAAAAGTCTAAAGGTAGTATTTATATCATAATCAAATCTTTAACGTAATATTGTTGTGAAGATTTGATATGTCATTAATAAAGAAACTAGCGGGGCAGACAATTGTTTATGGGATGGGTAGTATACTGCCTAGGGTACTGAATTTGATAGTGCTAGTCCCATACCTCACACGCGTGTTTAATGATGATGTAGGGGAGTATGGAATACATGGAATCATGTATGCTTTTGCGGGTTTTATCATTGCATTATTTTCTTTTAGGATGGAAACGGCTCTCTTTAGATTTGGGAGCAAAGAGGGTGCCTTAGAGTCTACTTTTAGCTCTGCGTTTACTACAGTTTTTTCAATAAGTATAGTTGCCTTGCTGCTGATATTGTGGCAGGCTGAAGGTGTAGCATCTGTGCTGACAAAGGTGGAAGATGCTGCCTATGTAAGGTACTTTGCCTTTATCTGTTGTTTTGATATTATCAGCGCTGTCCCTTTTGCAAGGCTTCGGCTTGAAAATAAGGCTTTCAAATTTTCAAGTATCAAGATATTAAGTGTTCTTATTAATATTGGAGTGATGCTTTTCTTCTTAGAACTCTTACCGAATATAGATATGGGGAGTATGTTGCAATATGATGAAGGCAAGCAACTCAATTATGTGTTTTTAGCAAATCTAGTAGGTAGTGCGGCTACCGTATTAATGCTTAGCCAGGAGATATTCAAAAATACGTGGAAGATAGATATGGTACTCTTTAAAAAGATGTATCAATATGCTTGGCCATTGGTCATAGTAGGGGTGGCAGGGATTATAAGTCAATTATCAGATCGATGGTTGATCAATATGTTCTTTTCGGATTCGATAAAGGAAAATGAGGTAGCGACAGGCTTGTATACAGCGGCGGTTAAATTTGCCGTGATTATGCAGTTGTTTACGCAAGCATTTAACTATGCTGCGGAGCCTTTTTTCTTTAAACAGGCAGATAGTAAAGATGCTAGACAGACCTATGCAGATGTAGCGCGTGCATTTACTTTGGTGGCTTGTTTTGCTTTCTTATTTATACTATATTATTTAGATATACTCCAACATCTATTAGGGGAGAATTTTCAAGGTGGGCTGAATGTGGTACCTATCTTGTTATTGGCTTATTTGTTTTTGGGATTATACTATAACTTTTCGGTTTGGTATAAAATCAAAGATAAGACAAAAATAGGGGCAGTGATCGCAGTGATAGGAGCAGTGATAAGTGTGTGTGTCAATATTTATTTAATACCTAAGATTGGAATGATTGCTTCAGCTTGGGCAGCATTCTTTACATTTGGCAGTATGGCTATCATAGGGTATGCAGTAGGCAGGAAGTATTATCCTATCCCTTATAAATTGGATCGGATATTTGGAATGATAGGTGCAGCTGTCTTGTTTTATTTTGCTAGCGAAGGATTGTGTACTTATTTAGAGCCATCGATGCCCATCAAAATGGTGCTAAATACTGCTTTACTTTTGATGTATGTAGGTATAGTCTGGCTATGGGAGAAAAACTTCTACGAGCGTATACTGAGCTGATCGAGATCTGCTAGTATATGAAGTAGGTCTTAAATAGGAAACTCAGTTCATCCCAGTTGCGGATAACTAAGAACAGTATAGCTATCAGAAGAAAGATGAAAATGATTCTATAGTTTCTAAGGTGCCAGCTTAGTTTCTCTCTTCTTGTTTTATATTTCTTTTTAGTATTTTTATAAGCCATAGTGCTTCTTTGAGGCAAAGATCACAATTTATCTTTCAATAACAACACATGTTTTTAGATACTCCTATAGGTTTTTTGCAAATCGAAGCTTCTGAACGCGGTTTGACCAAGGTGCAAAAGGTAGATTTGCCTGCCCACACGGAGCCTGGCAATGATATCGTAGAGCGATGTAAGATCCAGTTGACAGAGTATTTCAACAAACAAAGAACGAATTTTGATTTGCCAATGGACTTTGCGGGCAAATCTGATTTTATGATCCGGGTATGGGAAGAATTGCAAAAGATACCCTATGGACATACGGTCAGTTATTCGAAAATAGCCCACGATATAGCTCAGCCTAATGCAGTAAGAGCAGTGGGTTTGGCCAATAAGCACAATCCTTTAGCTATCATAGTCCCTTGTCATAGAGTGATAGGAAAGTCTGGTAATTTGACTGGATACTTTTATGGTTTGGAGACTAAGCGCGAACTACTGGAGCTGGAAAATCCAAAGGCTTTTGCCAAGCAAGGGGAGCTGTTTTGAGCCATTAACTAGGGATGCGAGCTGGGAGTATCAGGATTCAAGCTACATCTTATCGCTTTCCGCTATTTAACGATTTCAAACTCTCGATCTACTTCAACAAATTCGCCGTCTTCTTGGATAGTTGCAGAGATAGTTATGATGCCTTTGCGGCGAGCTCTTTTTAGTAATTTTTTTTGATTGTTGTTGATTTTACCTGATCCTACGGCATCTAGAAATTTGTTTTTTCTCTCGTAAGCAATAATGATTTCGGTAGTAGAGATCGTCTCGCCATAGGGTCCACGTACCGTTATAGATTTTAATAAATTTTCCT
Organism: uncultured Saprospiraceae bacterium; assembly: GCA_937974575.1. Lineage (GTDB taxonomy): Bacteria > Bacteroidota > Bacteroidia > Chitinophagales > Saprospiraceae > JALZVN01. The sequence goes on from CALJVI010000290.1 coordinate 5,455, forward strand.
TGATTTGTTTTTTGGTAATGGTTTTTCCTTTGAGATCTCCCCAAAGTACACGGTACTTAGAAGAGACACCATTTCCAGCAAATGTAAATTTTATTGGGAGGTTCAATTTCACATCTACTTTTTTGCCTTTATGGATACCAGCTTCCCAGCGTGGCATTTTGTGGATTACAGAGAGGGCTTCTTCTCCACATCCTCCACCTATGTCTTTTAAGATAAAAGCATCTCTGACAGTTCCGTCTTGACCTACTACGAAACTGACAAGAACAGTGCCTTCTAGTGCTTCTGCTTTAGCTTCTTCTGGGTATTTTAAGGTAGTAGATATAAAACCTACTAGATTGTAGTTGGAGCATTTTCGTTTGCCTTCAGGGTCGCCTTCAAAGTCGTTGCAGCCTGGGAAGTAGGGCATGACATCAGCATGAGTCAAGGCATTACCATCTTGTGCATGACTGCTATGGGGTAGGAAAATTAAACCTAATAATGTGAAGCAGCAGCAGATGATAAATTTTGACATCAATATTTGTGTTTATAAAGGGTGACTTACATTTGAGCAGTAGATTCCAGTATTTTTTGTAATTCTTTTACAGAGTTGACTGTAGGTTTGGTAGCGAATTTTCCGTTTTTGTCAATAATGAAATATTGAGGGATGGATCGAATTTCGTACTCCTTTGCAATAGCTGATTCAACTCCATCAGGGACTATAACGTGGGTTCCTTTAAAGCCATTGGTGTTTATAGCCTTTTTCCACGCAGCTTCATTCTTGTCAAATGAAATGTGAATAAACTCAATGTCTTTTGATTTTAAGTCTGCTTCTATGGGTTTTAATTCATTCATTTTTTTCATGCAAGGTCTACACCAGCTTGCCCAAAAATTTAAGTAGACAGTTTTGCCATTTAAAGAAGAAAGAGAAACCTCTGGTTCACCTGGGTTTTTAATAACAAAGTTGGACGCTTGTGTGCCAATTGCATTGACTAGGCTTTTTTCATAAGCGACAACTACTTTTGATCCAAAGTTGTCATTGTTTGCATCATTCAAAAAAGTCTCAAATAAAGGAATCGTCTCTTCAATATACTTTTTGCTAAATGCCTTGGTGATCATTTCAGATTGTAAGAATGCCAATTCTTCTCCTTGGCTGTTTTTAGCAGCATAGTTGAACTTACCCATATATGGATTGCTTGCTTTTACAGCACCTATTGCATATTCTCTGTCCAATTTGGCAAGGAGAAACTGGCGATAATATTGGTTGCCGACCTTACCCTTCATAGCATCCATATTGTCTAGGAAAGTATAATATTGTTCGCTGTCGATGTCTTTAATTTTGCGATAGATGTGTCCGTAGGCCATCATGTGATAGGCCCAGTCATAATTGATCTCCGAAGTAATATACTCAGTAAATCCTTTGCTCAATTCTCCAGATAAGTTGCTGGCACTTGAAAATAAATGGCTCAAGGCTTTTTGGCGTCGGTCAGCCAGATAAGTTAGAAACTCATCAGTAGATAGATCTCTCATTTTTGCATCCATCAATGGAGAAATGGTAAACCAAAACTGGTTTTGCTGATATTGTACCAATTTGAATGCATTGGACTCTGTTGGATTGAGTTTGTAGTATTCTCTAAGGTAATTGTTGTTTGCCTTAGACTTCCCTTCGAATTTGAATGAATATTGAAATTCATTATCTGTGCTGTTAATAACAAGCGTGTCTCCGGGTTCTAGATATGCATAGCCCCTGTTTTGGTTGTACACCAAGCTAATGAGCTGAGGTTCATTCATATTAACTGCGAATGCGAAGCTGCCATCTTCTAGGATGTTGCTGAAGTAGTCATTCTTACTACCAGTAAGGTATTTTTGATTGACTTGCAGGCTAATAAAAGGATGATCACCTACAACCCCTTGAATTTTGCCTTTTACTAGGGCATTGGGTTGTGCAATGACGTAGCCGCTTATAAAGAGAAGGAGTACAAGAGAATGAATAAGCCGAATCATAGTCAAATATGAGAATTAAAAATATATATCTTTTGCAAAAATAGTTTTTTTATGGACTGAATAAAAAACGAGGCGATAAATTTTATTGTTGCCTATAAAATGATCTTAATGTATAATTAGCAATTTGAATGGGTTTTGTTAGATAATTTGAGCTATAACAGGCGATGCGAATAGCTATAGCCCTAGTGTACAAGGGGTAGTAAGAGGTAGTATTATAGTAGCGTAGCGGATATAATACCGAAGTGAAACGGAGCTCTGGATGACCCGACCACGCCGATAGGCTGTGGATGGACCCAAATAGATCAAGAAGTGGGTGTTTTAGTTGAGTTTTGCGGGGCAAATGAGCTTAAACTCAGGAATAGGGACCAGAAAAGTGTCATTGGTCTCCAAATTGACAAAGGTATAGAAGCCGTACATCTTGCCAAGATCCGTGGCGATAGGTGACCATGATACATACTTGTGCTCTTCGGATGGAGCGAGCTCTGGTTGCTTACCAATCACGCCTTGGCCCGATACTTCACGGATATTGGCATGGCCGTCTACTATGTACCAGTGTCGATCTGTGAGCTTTACAGATACGTTGTTCTCGTTCTTGATAGTGATCTGATAGGCGTGAATAAACCTGTTTTCTGTGGGATGGGAGTGCTTCTTTTGGTAGAAGGTGTCTACCTGAATAGTGATGCCGTTAGTAGTAAGTACTTCCATAGTAAGAGCGCTTGCGTTTTAATTAATACAAAAGGATTCGATAATTTGTTCCGCTTCCTCAAGTGCAACTTCTAATAAGTCGTTAATAATGACTTTATCGAATTTGTTTTCGTAAGTCATCTCTTCTTTTGCCCTATCTAGTCGCTTTTTAAGCGAGCTTTCAGTCTCCGTTTTACGATTGGTAAGTCTACGCCTGAGCTCGGAAATAGAAGGCGGGCAAATAAAGACTGCCAAGGAATTGTCTGGGTACAGTTCTTTGATATTGGTCGCACCTTTGACCTCAATATCAAATACTACATGTTTGTTTTTTGACCATACACGCTCAATTTCTGACTTGAGGGTACCGTAAAACTTGTCTGGATATACTTCTTCCCATTCGACAAAGGCATCCTGATCGACTTTCTTTTGAAATTTTTCAGGGGTAAGGAAATAGTAATCTTTACCGTCTATTTCTTTGGGTCTTTTTTTTCTACTGGTAGCAGAAACAGAAAAACCTAAAAATTCATATTTTTTGAGCAAGTGTCTGACGATGGTCGTTTTACCAGATCCTGAAGGAGCTGTAAAGATGATGATCTTGCCTTCAAATTTATTCTCTTTTTCCATTAAACAGAATTTGCAACTTGTTCTTTTACTTTTTCTAATTCATCCTTCATGCTTACTACATGTCTTTGAATATCAGATGAGTAGGCTTTGGATCCTAGGGTGTTTATCTCCCGTCCAATTTCTTGGCCTATGAAGCTAAGTTTTCTTCCCTTGGCAGTAGAGCTGTCCTGTAGCTGCTCTAGAAAGTAATCGCAATGCTGAGAAAGACGTACTTTTTCTTCATTGATATCGATTTTTTCAAGATAGAAGATGACTTCTTGCTCATATCTGTTTTTGTCAACATTCTTCTTGCCCATAAACTCTTCGAGGCTGCGCATCATCTTGTCTTTGATCTTAACAATGCGATTTTCTTCGAAAGGAGCGATCTTTTGGAGGTTGGACTTGATGGTGTCAATTCGCATGGCCATATCCTCGGCAAGTATTTTGCCCTCTTGCTCTCTGAAAGCACAAAAGTTGTCTAGGGCTTCTTTTAGAGTACTGATAACTATAGTCCACTCTTTTTCATCAAGCGTGTTCTCGGCAGCCATTACCACATTGGGAAGTCTGAGCACAGATGATATGATATCGCCAGTAGGGATTTGCTCCTCTGCAGATAAGCGCTTGATCTCCTGAACATACTTTCTAAAAAGGGGTTCATTGAGTGAAAATTGCTCAGCTCCAGTGATGGCTTGAATCTCAATATTAACATCAACTTTACCACGATGAGCACGATCCAAAACAAGTTTTTTGATTTCTTGTTCTTTCTCTTTGTAGTTATGCGGAATTTTGAGGCGAACGTCAGTAAATTTTGAATTTAAAGAACGTAATTCGACTGTTACGGTTTTAGAGTCAAAGGATTGAATCGCTCTCCCAAAGCCAGTCATAGATAATAGCATATATTAGGTAAGTTTTGTATTGCAAATATAGTATAATTGTGCTAGTGAAAGATTCGGAGCTATAAAGCTATAAGACCTCCTATTTTTGAAACAAAACTCGTTGATAATAAAGGAATTGCATAAAATGAGCTAAATCCTTGAATCAATCCCTATCTTTTTTGAATTTTGGTCTATTTTGGACTTTTTTTTAAAGAAAAAAAAACCGACATTTGCACTCTGATCGGAAAATAGCTCAGAAATAAATAACAACCACATAAAAACCCTTAAGAAATAATGAGAAAAGCAGACTTAGTAGCTACAATATCGGAAAAGACAGGAATTGCAAAAGTTGATGTCTTAGTATCCTTAGAGACATTTTTTAAGGAAGTAAAAAGCACTTTGGCTGAAGGAGAGAATGTGTATGTGAGGGGATTTGGAAGTTTTATTATTAAGAAGAGAGCAAAGAAGATTGGACGTAATATAAAGAAGAATATTGCGATTGAGATTCCAGAGCACTTTATCCCAGCTTTTAAGCCAGCTAAAATATTCATTGACGATGTGAAGATGAAAGTCAAAGCACTTCCAGATGATAATAGCGAAAAAGAAGGTTAATCCAAAAATATAAACCAAAACCCAAGATATGACAAAAGGTCAAAGTGTTCTCGTAGGATTATCGCTTTTATTATTTCTTGGATTATACTTTGGAGGCAGCATAAAGCCTAGTGAAATTAAAAGCGCCGAAAAAAGCAGGGCGCTTAATTCAGAGAGTACCGATATCAATGCACTATTGATCGATGCTAAACCTTCACTTTCTCCTCTGCAATCAGCTGAATTACTCTCTCTTGAAACAAGGTTGTCTCAAGCAGAAGAAGATACTACTACGATAAGCATATATAAAGATATAGCTTCGACGTGGTATAAATATAAAAGAGCCGATATTTCAGGGCATTATGCGCTGAAAGTGGCTGAAATTGAAAATACAGAAAGTGCTTGGTCCATAGCTGGAACGACCCTCACATTGGGTGTCAAGACTGCTACAAAGGATAAGATCAAGAAGTATTGTAGTAGTAAAGCGGTTAAAGCTTTTGAAAATGCAATCTCTTTGAATCCTGAAAGTGTACAACATAGGACCAATTTAGCGATATGCTATGCAGAGTATCCTTCGGCTTCTAATCCGATGCAGGGGATCATGATGTTGCTGGAGCTAAATAAAAAACATCCTGATGATATCGGGGTTTTACTTACACTGGCTAGGTTTGGAATGCAAACTGGCCAATATGAAAAAGTGGAAGGAAGACTTCAAAGGGTATTGTCTATGGAGCCAAATAATAAAAGTGCAAACTGCATGATGGTGGATGTACTAGCGCAGCTCGAAAAAGTAGCTATGGCTGGTCCATATCAAGCAAAATGCGGTTCTAAACAGTGATTTAGAATATTTAATTATATAATTAACAAAAGATTTTTGTTATGCCTTGTGGTAAAAAAAGAAAGCGTCATAAAATTTCGACGCATAAGCGAAAGAAAAGATTAAGAAAGAACAGACACAAAACTAAGAAAAGATAATACCAGGGTATTTTCTACTCTGGTATTGTCATGAGCCTCTGACGCTATAGTCAGAGGTTTGTCTATTCTTATCTTGTTTTTAGTTATCCGGTTTTTTGATCCGTTCAAAAGCAGTTGCTGTATTTTGTCGGATATTTTTATGTATATCCTATTAGACGGAAGCTAATAAGCAGGTAATGCTTTTTTTATGGCAAGAGTAAGCACAAGTCTCTAAACTTTAGAGTTTGTGGATAAGGAATTAATAATAAATTCAACACCTACAAATGTTGAAATAGCGCTCCTTGAAGACAAGAAGTTGGTTGAGTTACATTATCAAAAAACCAATACTCAGTTTTCTGTAGGGGACATCTTTCTCGGAAGGGTAAAAAAGACTATGCCTGGACTCAATGCAGCATTTGTTGACATTGGCCATAGCAAAGACGCTTTCTTGCATTATACAGATCTTGGACCTCGGTTGAAGTCCCTTGTGAAGTATACAGATGATGTAGTCAGCGGCAAGTCCAACACTCATCGTCTGGACCAGTTTGAGTTTTCACCAGAAATCAACAAAAATGGGAAAATCGATCAGGTCCTCAAGAAAAGACAACATATCCTAGTACAAGTACTGAAGGAACCGATCTCGACTAAGGGGCCTCGACTAAGTTGTGAAATGACTATTCCAGGTCGTTTTTTAGTACTTACTCCATTTAGTAATGTCGTAGCAGTATCGAAGAAGCTAGGAAATCTGGAAGAGCGTAAGCGTCTGAAAAATCTAGTCGAATCCATCAAGCCTAAAAACTTTGGCCTTATTGTGCGTACTGCGGCAGAAGGTAAAAAAGTAGCAGATCTGCATGAAGAGCTTAACTTCATGATGGAACGTTGGGAAGCTATATTCACGCAACTCAAAAATGCACAACCTCCTTTGAAATTGTTGAGTGAACTGGATAAGACGTCTAGTATGCTGCGTGATATGCTCAGCGAATCCTTCAATAAAATAGTAGTAAACAATCAGGAGATCTATGATAGTATGAAATCCTACTTGCATAATATTGCGCCAGAGAAAGAACGTATTCTCGATATGCATAGATCAAATAGGCCTTTGTTTGATAATCACGGTGTGACCAAACAGATTAAGTCTTCCTTTGGTAAGACGGCTACTATGCCTAGTGGAGCCTATCTAGTCATAGAGCACACTGAAGCTATGCACGTCATAGATGTGAATAGTGGACATAAGATGAGTAGCAATAATATGGGACAAGCAGTCCTGAATGTTAATCTGGAATCTGCCGAAGAGATCGCTCGCCAGTTGCGATTAAGAGATATAGGTGGATTGATTATTATTGACTTTATCGATATGAAAGGAGCTGAAAACAGAAAAGCCCTTTTGACAGCTATGCGTAATGCTATGAAAAAGGATAGAGCACAGCATACTATTCTACCTTTGAGCAAATTTGGTTTGATGCAGATCACTCGCCAAAGAGTGAGACCTGCTGTGAAGATCAATACGGCTGAACAGTGCCCCTCATGTGCTGGAACTGGTAAAGTGAACTCTACCATTCTCATATCCGATACCATAGAAAGAGATCTTAAATTCATCTTGCAGTCTAGGCCTTCATCGAAGATCAAACTGAGGGTACACCCATATATTTACTCATTTCTTAGAGATGGTCTTTTTAATAGTATACAAGTGAAGTGGTTTAAAGAGCACTTTAAGTGGGTCAAGCTATCAGCAGATGCTGACTTTCCTTTGTCGGTATATAAATTTTATGACTCCAACGATGACGAAATTAGGCTAAATTAGAGCCGTGAAAAAGGCCGTCATTTATGGAGTGTTGAATTGGGGACTGGGACATGCTACTCGTTCTATTCCTATTATTCAGTCTTTATTCCGATTGAACTACGATGTTATTATCTGTTCGGATGGTGATGCGCTGAGTTTATTGAATAAGGAATTTCCTCAGGCCCAGTTTGTCTCATTACCTACTTATCACATCAAATATAGACATCGTAGTATGGTGGCTAATGTATCGTGGTATGGTATGGGTCTTCTCAAATCTATATATCAAGAAAAGAAAGTTCTAAAAGAGCTTGTGAGCCAATACGATCCAGTTTTTATCATCAGTGATAATCGCTATGGTTTTTATCATTCCAAAGTGAAGTCGATCATGATTACCCATCAATTGCGCATTCCTACTTCTGTAGAATGGCAAAGTAAAGCGGCGAGTAGTTTTTTACATAAATTTATTGAAGCGTTTGATGTATGCTGGGTGCCGGATGTGGCTGGCAGTACAAATTTGTCAGGGCAGCTAAGCCATGATTGTAGTCTATCAATTCCTATAAAGTATATTGGTAATTTGAGTCGCTTTCGATTTGAGGCTAAGCCTAAGCGATATGAGATTGCTTTTGTGCTTTCTGGGCCTGAACCACAACGCACTCGCTTGGAAAATTTGATTTTAGATCAGCTAGGAGAGTTGCCAAAGAATTGTGTTTTGGTTCGTGGGACGAATATTGCGCCAGAGAGAAATAGGAGTGATGATCATTTAGAAATAGAAATAATAGATCTTGCAGATAGTAAAACACTGCAAGGTATCATGTCAGAAAGTAAACTGTTGGTAAGCCGAGCAGGTTATACTACCATCATGGATTTGGTCGCTATGCGTAAGCCAGCTATATTGATTCCGACACCTGGTCAACCGGAGCAAGAGTATTTAGCAGAGCATCTTGCATCGCACTTTTCAAGTTTTGATTTTGTAGCCCAAGAAGAGTTGGATCTTCTTGCCATAGTGCGAAATGCTAGACCGTGGCATAATGAACATGATTGGGAAACCTGGTCTGAGGAAAAGCTTATTAAGCTGTTGGGTCAAATACTCGCTTAGGGATAAACCCAGACCTATACGTTACGTTAGTCGTGTCGTTAACTGAAATACTTTTTTCACTACTCCGCAGAGATCAAGCTTCTATTTAAGAAATGGATTAAGGATCAGCCCAAAGCTTAGTAAGCTCGCTTGTTGCTTCCTTCCATAAATAAGATGAAAGATTTGTTGACAACTTTATTACCACCCGCTGTAGGATATTCCCCTGTAAAGTACCAGTCTCCATTGTGCTTTGGACATGCTTCACGCAAGTTTTCTACAGTTTGAAAGATAACTTGTACCTCCGGCTTAATGTCAGGAGGGGTGATAATCTCGGCTATTTTATCACTGACCTGTTGATAAGTAAAAAGATCATATAGTTTTTTGACTTGATTTTTGACCTTCTCTTTTGGAAGCTTCATTTGAGCCTTACACTTTTCGTAAGTTTTTTGTAGTAGTTCTTCTTGACCTGATTCTTTCAATAAGGCAAGTAGGGCACGGAAGGCTACAAATTCACCCATCTTTGACATATCAATTCCGTAACAATCAGGATATCTGATCTGAGGTGCGGAGGAGACAATGATGATCTTCTTTGGCCTTAGTCGCGAAACAATTTTGATGATACTGGTTTTGAGTGTAGTACCCCTTACTATAGAATCATCTATGAGGATAAGTGTGTCCTTGTCGTTTTTGACAATACCATAAGTAACATCGTATACATGAGAGACCAAATTGTTTCTTGATTTACCACTGGTAATAAAGGTTCGTAATTTGGCGTCTTTTACGACTAGCTTCTCTACTCTAACATGCTTGTTGAGGATCTTACTTATTTTCTCTTCCTTAGGGTTTGAACCTAGCTTGAGTATGTCTTTTTTCTTCTGCTTATTGAGTTCTCTTTCTGCCCCTTGAATCAATCCGTAAAAAGAGGTTTCTGCGGTATTGGGAATAAAAGAGAAAACTGATTTATCTAAATCAAAATTGACACTTTTTAAAACTTGTTTAGCAAGTAGTTCGCCCAATTTTTTTCTTTCGATGTAGATATCTCTATCTGTGCCTCTACTAAAATAGATGCGCTCAAAAGAACAGTGTGCAGGTTCTTTTTTCTTGTGTATACGTTTAAGGCTAACCTTGCCACTCTTTTTAATGATCAAGGCATGTCCTGGCGGTACTTCTTTGACTAGAGAATGATGCACATCAAATGCAGTTTGGATAGCTGGCCTTTCGGATGCAGCAACTACTACCTCGTCGTCTTGATAGTAAAATGCTGGACGTATACCATGGGCATCTCTCAATATGAATGCATCTCCATGCCCTATCATACCACCCATGACATATCCACCATCAAATTTTCTACATGCACGCTTGAGTACTCGTTGTACATCAAGGTGCTCAAAGATGAGGTCGTTTAATTCAGCAGTCGTGTAGTTGTCTTGCTTGTACCAGTCGTGTAGTCTCTGTACTTCACTATCCAAAAAATGGCCTATTTTTTCTAGTACAGTAACGGTATCGGAAACTTGCTTCGGATATTGACCTAGCTGCACTAACTCGCCAAATAGTTCATCTACATTGGTGAGGTTGAAGTTGCCGGCAAGGACCAGGTTTCTGCTGATCCAATTGTTTTGACGTAGAAAAGGATGACATGATTCTACGCCATTATCTCCATGTGTACCATAGCGAAGGTGCCCCATGAGCAATTCGCCCATGTATGGATAATTTTTCTTTAAGAATTCTGGATTATTGAGCTCTTTAGCGCTGAGACCTTTGAATCTCTTGTAGACACTTTTGAACAGGTCTGCTAAATAATTATTGGGTGTAATATTTCGCTTACGGCTGATATATTTTGTGCCTGGCTCTGGATCTAACTTGATCGTTGCAATACCTGCGCCATCCTGACCACGGTTTCTTTGCTTTTGCATGAGTAATGATAGCTTACTAAGGCCATAAAATGGCGTACCATACTTGTCGTTGTAATACGCTAAAGGCTTGCGTAAGCGGATAAGCACTATCCCACATTCGTGCTTGATTTGATCGCTCATTTTCTATATAAGTTCTGCTACCGTTGTCAATAAAGGCGTAAAGGTAGGTTTTATCCTACCCTTTATCAATATACTTGTACGACAAAAAGAGGATTTTGTGTTCGTTATTTGGACTAGTCTTTTGCATATTTATTAGAGCCAAGTCATATGGACCAAGATGTGAAAGTTAGACTCTAGAGGTCATGGCTTTACATATAAAATTTGATTTTACTATGTAGTTGTAAATTCATAATCAATCTCCTATTATGGGCTAGGGGTAGTAGGAGATCGACCGTAGGGAGATGTGTAGCAGCCCCTTTTTGGGATGCTATACCAAAGTGAAACGGAGCTCCGAATGACCCGACCCCAATCGAAAGTAGCACTAAGGTTTGATTCCTATCAAACTTTAGTGTTACTTTCGACTGGGGGAGCCTCCAGGGCAGACGCATGACATGAAATTATAATATATTAGGAATATTATTATACTATGCTCAAAAAAAGATGAGCAAGGAAATGAAGTCAAAAAAGACAGCAATAGAAGCGTTCTTAGATCAGGTGAAAATATGTAAAGATTTTAGAGATCCGGTTAAAGTGGAATACAGTTTAGAAGAGATAATATTCTTA
>CALJVI010000291.1 GCA_937974575.1 uncultured Saprospiraceae bacterium
GTGCTGATGGCTCGTCATATTCTCCAATTGAGCCCATTGGATTCGCCGTACAAGATTATTGCTGCCGATATTAATGATGATAAGAAGATTGATATTTTAGATTTAGTAGAATTGAGAGAGTTGATACTTTTCAATATTTCAACCTTTTCTAATAACTCATCATGGAAGTTTATCGACGCAGCACACATATTCGCTAACCCAATGACGCCGCTACTTGAAGACTATCCACAAAGTATTTATGTGGATTTAGAGTCTATCGATATGATGAATGAGGATTTCGTCGCTGTCAAAATTGGCGATTTGGACGGAGATATTAAAAATTATCAAAATCCTACTTTATCAGATAGACAAAAAGAGAAGCAGCTTACTTTCGATATAGAAAGTGTGAATCAAGGTGTCGGTAAGTTGTATACACTTCACTTTAAGGCTTCAGATTTAAGCTCTGTTTTAGGATATCAGTTTACACTAAGGTTCAATACTGATCAACTGGAATTTTTATCAGTTGATAGTGGAGCACTTTCAGTGGGAGATAAAAACGTTGGATTAAAAATGCTGAATGCAGGATTGATTACTACATCGTATTTCGAGAATTCTCCTTTAAAGGATATTGATAAGGAAGAGGTATTATTTTCATATAATTTCCTAGTGAAAGATAAGATCAATAGTTCAAATAGCATTCTTCTGGAGAATAGTTTTACCAAACCAGAAGCCTATTGGCAAGGTGATGTAAAAGGAGAATTGCATCTCAATAGGATAGCGGAAAGTTTCATGGGATCACCTTCTGGCTTTGAATTGCTTCAAAACGATCCGAATCCTTTTTATGACAAGACTAAAATAAGATTCTATTTGCCGCAAAGTGCAGTTGCTACACTTAGCGTATATGATATTGCTGGAAGATTAATTCTGAACAGTCAAGATGATTTTGAAGAAGGATACAATGAAATTTTATTGACTAAAGGAGGTGTACTGAAAAGCGGAACTTATATTTATAAAATAACTTCTGAAGAATTTAGCGCTTCACGTAAAATGATCATTGTGAATTAGTTAAATTTAGAATTCATTACCGGTGTAAAGAATTTGAGGTATAGTATATTGAAAGAGGGTCGTGCGCAGCACGACCCTCTTTTAATGTGCCGAACCAAAACATGCAAAGAAGTCATGAGACGAATCCTTCAATCCACCACATTCCAAAAGTAATAATTACTCTCCTTATTCAATGTCATTCCCGCAGCAGGGTAGAGGCTATTACCTTCATGATTATCAACTCCCGTTTCTAAGAAAAACCCTCTGGACTTAGTAGCTTGGCTGAGCTGCTTTGCTTGATCTATAAGTTTTCTGGCAATGCCTTGTCTGCGTGCAGAAGCATCTACATATAGGTCGTTGAGTAGCCAAAGGCGTTGCATGCGTGTAGATGAAAATAAAGGATACAACTGAATAAAGCCTACGGCTTTGTCTTCAGCATTCCTTGCGATATAAATTATGGATTCGTTATTTGTAAGTCTTTCAGAAAGAAAAGACTCCGCGGCAAGAAGATTGCTCTCCTTGCCGTAGAATATTCTATATGCGTCGAATAAGGGTACGACGTGCTTTAAGTCAGCTAAAGATGCTTTTTTGATATTTATCATATACCAAATTAAGAATCTTTTTTAATCTCTTCTTCTAGAGCTACCTCTTTTTCCAGAATTTGATCTTCCTTCGCTTTTCTTCTTGTGAATGCGACGATCTCTCTTTTCAGGAAAAGGATTAGAAGGCTCTACTTGGACATCTACCCCTTTGTATTCTGATCCTTTAAAGCCTTTAGGAAGTTCACCTGCGTGGCGTTCCTCTACTTCAAAGAACGAGAACGACTTCTGGATATCAATCTTACCTACTTCGATACTAGAGTTAGGAAGATTTTCATTGATCAAACCAAGTAGCGTCTTTGGATTCAGTTTGTGCTTGCTTCCAAGGTTGATGAAGAATCTAGACCAAGATTGACTTGCTCTACGATCATCACGATCTCCACGATCTTCATCACGATCTCTGCTGAACCTGCCTTCGTTTCTGTCGCTACGACCACTATCCCTATCACGTCCTCTATCACTGCGTCCTCTGTCTCTATCACGCCCTCTATCGCTGCGACCTCTATCTCTATCGCGACCTCTATCGTTGCGCCCTCTATCTCTATCACGACCACTATCTCTAGAGCTAGGATCGATATTGATATCTTTTGAACCACTGTAATCTTTGAGTACACGCTCAAATTCAGTGGCAACAAAACGCTGTATAAGTTCTTCTTTAGTTAGGTCTTCTAACTTCTCTAGTATTTCAGGAAGGTATTGAGCCAGTTGCTTTTCATTGAATTTAGCATCTTTCAATCTATCTACCAATGTGATGAGCTGAGCCTTTGTGATATCATCACCACTTGGCACTTTCTTGAGTTCGATAGGTTTCTTGATAAAGCTTTCTAGCCTACGCAGTTTACTCTTCTCTCTACTATGGATGATGATATACGATTCACCCGAATTACCAGCTCTACCAGTACGGCCAGATCTATGTACATACGTTTCGTCATCATCAGGTAGATTATAGTTGATCACGTGTGTCAAGTTATTTACATCTATACCTCTGGCAGCTACATCAGTAGCGACCAATAGTTGTAAAGACTTATTTCTAAACTTGTTCATTACATGATCACGTTGCGCTTGAGACAAGTCACCGTGTATAGCATCTACATTATACCCGTCTTGACCAAGTTTCTCGGCGACCTCTTTTGTTTCTCTACGAGTTCTACAGAATATGATTCCATAGATATTTGGATGCATATCCGCTATCCTTCTTACAGCCATGTATCTGTCCCGAGCACTTACCATAAAGTAAGAGTGCGTCACTCTAGTCGTGGTAGCATTCTTGCTGACTACAGAAATTTCTTCAGCTTCACGCATATATTTTTTTGCGATCGTCTTGATGCCTCTAGGCATGGTAGCCGAAAATAATACAGTCTGCTTGTCATCAGGGGAAGAGGAAAGTATCTCTGTAAGGTCTTCTTGAAAACCCATAGACAACATTTCATCTGCTTCATCTAATACTACAAATCGTAGACGATCTAACTTGAGCTTACCTCTGTTGATAAGATCAAGTGTACGTCCAGGAGTACCGACAATAATCTGGCTTCCTCGACGCAATGATTTGATCTGCTCACTTATCGCAGTACCACCATATACCGCAGTAATACGGATATTGTCTAAGTACTTTGAATACGACTTCATATCCTTTGCTATCTGCAAGCAAAGCTCACGGGTAGGACTCAGGATAATCATCTGTGGATATTCATCTCTCGCTTCGATCTTTTGCAATAGTGGTAGGCCGAATGTAGCAGTCTTTCCCGTCCCTGTTTGGGCCACGGCTATGAGGTCTTGATCAGACTCCATAAGATGTGCTATGCCTTTATCTTGTATTGGTGTTGGCTCTACGAAACCCAGATCCCCTATTGCTTTTAGAATCTCTTTCCTTAAACCGAGCGCTTCAAATTTTTCCATGGGCGCAAAGGTACTATTAATATTGCTTTAGTGCTGAAAACACTGCATTCTGTGGTGTTTTAGTGATAGAAAGGTAGG
>CALJVI010000292.1 GCA_937974575.1 uncultured Saprospiraceae bacterium
GTGAATTCGATATATGTAGATCCAATTTTTTCTTCTACCCAATTATTGATGAAGAGATTTTTCTTGGACTCTAAGGCTGCTTTTTGGATACGGCTATAATCCTGCGCCAGATCCGCTTTGTGTGGATTGGTTCTAGATTTGAGCAGTATGATACGGTACATCGTCTCACCAGCAGGAGACTTAAACTCCATAGGAGAAGTCATCTTGCCAACCTCTAAGGAATCAATAGCAAAATAAATATCCGGCTCAAGGTCGCTGATTTCAAAGAAGCTGTTTCCAGTAGCGGCATTGACCATGACACCATCGTTATTAAAGCTCTGATTGCCATCGTCTCCAAAGCGCTTTACAGCTCTACTAAAAGTAATAGAGTCAATACTTATCTGAGTTTTAATGTCGTCTAAGTCAGCAGCTGCTTTATCTAAATCTAGGTCAGTAATCTCAGGCTTGATAAGTATGTGTCGCACCTTGACGCTGTTACCACGACGCTCGATCAATTGTAGGATATGAAAACCAAATTCCGTTTCTACCAATTCTGAAATTTCATTTTTTTCCAAAGTATAAGCAGAAGCTTCAAACTCAGGAACGAAGGTGTTACGTTTTGCCCAACCTAGATCACCACCCAATTTTCCAGAGCCAGGATCTTCAGAGTATTGACTAGCTAGTTCAGCAAAATCTTCGCCTCCTTCTACGATGCGATCTCTAATTTCTTGTGCTTTGGTCATTGCCTTGAGACGCTCTTCATCGTTGACTACAGGCTTAAATACCAATTCTCCCAACTCAACCTCGGAGTTGAAGTAGGGTAGACTATCTTTTGGGATAGTATTGAAGAATGCTTTCACCTCCGAAGGCGTAATCTTTACCTCACTTAATATGGTAGCCTGCATACGTTCAGCTGTGATCTGTGATCGAAGGTCGGTTCTGAACTCTTCCTTCACCTCGCTGACAGACTTACCATAATAAGCCTCAAACTGCGCTACATCACCTTGCATATAGCCAAGGATACGATCTATACGAGTATTGAGCTGTGCCTCGATCTCTTCGTCAGCAACTACAACACTATCGAGCTTTGCTTGATTTAAGATTAATTTTTGGGATAGCAACTGATCTATGATGTCGCATTTAGCTGCTTCTGGGATGGATCCCTGCTGAGCACTGACTAAGGCATACTGCTCTTCTATCTCAGATAGAAGGATGATCTCCTCACCAACTTGAGCTATGATGTCGTCTATCTTTTCACGTTGTCCAAAAACTAGGAGTGGCAAAATGAGTAGGATACTAGTGTATATTAATTTCATTGAGTAAATACTTTTACGTTACTGATTTCTTTATCGTACAATTTTTCTCTGTGCTCTTCAAGAAGTTTCGACTTTCTGCGCTGCAAAATGATCTGTCTCGCTTTTTCCTCTATATAGTCTATAGGGGGAGCTTCATTCTTTTGAATGATATCTAGGACGCGAAGATAATACTTGTATTGCTCATCTTTACGCTTAATGTCCAAGCCTATCTGAGTAAAAGTGCTATTTGGGAACAAATTCGTTGGTATGTGTCGTTTTATTTTTTGTATTTCATGCCATTCCTCCTCATTTAGGTAGTAAACCTCTGCATAAGTGTTGCAATACTCTATCAGATGGAGCTGGTCACTCTTGTCCTCGCTGCTGAGCCAATGGTCTAATTGGTCTATCTCATTGGCATTGACAGGTATTTTCATGAATTGTACCCTGATTAATGGATTTTTGAGTTGGTAGCTGCCTTTATTCGTTTCGTAAAACTGTTCTAATTCAGCATTGGAGATGGTTGAATCTAGCTGAGTTTCTACGATAATCTCCTCATAGTTGTGTAGAATCAAGGTAGAGCGGTAATCTTTTACCAATTTGTCAATATCTATATTTTGCGAGATTTTTTGTTCTGCCTCATGCATGAGGACTGCATCTCTTAACCAGTTTTCGATATAGGCATTGTAGATCATGGTGCTGTCCTCCTTTTTGTAGGATTCAGGCAGGAGATCTTCTAGGTCCGAGGCCAGCAATTGCTTGTTGTAGACTTGCGCTAAGACCTTTTTTTTGGTGGATTCGGATGAAGAATTGGGAGTAGTACAAGCAAAGCATAGACTTATCCATAATATGGATGCCGCCCATGCTTTGCTCGTTGTAGATATTATCATTTGATCAATTGATCTAAGACAGCCTTATTGACATCGATTTTGTAAGTCGCTTTAAGATCAGTGAGCCACTTCTCTTCTAGGTAGTCTTGGTATTCCGCTACTGCATATCCTCTGGCTTCACTAAGCGATTTACCAGTTACAGGAATGATTTTCTCTATTTTGATAAAGTGCAGTGTATTGTCCTTTGCATTTGTCTCTACTGCTGACATGGTACCAGGCTTCCATTTCATGGCATCTACAATTTTGTTTTTGCCTTTTTCGAAAGTTTCTCTACGCACTACGACTGGCGTACTTTTGTCCGTATTGTACTTCTTCAGGACAGCACTAGTA
The DNA here is from genome assembly GCA_937974575.1 of uncultured Saprospiraceae bacterium. GTDB lineage: Bacteria > Bacteroidota > Bacteroidia > Chitinophagales > Saprospiraceae > JALZVN01. The sequence goes on from CALJVI010000292.1 coordinate 2,492, forward strand.
GATTTTTTAGAGGCGATTTTTTGGATAGGCTTAAGCATGTTTTTTGCTTCAGGCTTGATGGTGAAAAATGACACCTCAGCACGCTCCTTCCATTTATACTTGTCAGCGTTTTTGATTTGCTCAAAATACGCTGCTAATCCAGTAGAATCTTGTGATGCTCTATCCCAAATTTCTTTCTTTGTAGCCTCAAAGAGAAGGATGCCTTCTTCGTATTCCTTCATCAAATATTTGAATTCAGGAAACTTCTTCTCCAGTTGGAGTTCTTCAAAAGCTAAAGTTTGAGCTTTTAGAAAGTCGGCATATAGGATATCAAAGGTTCCAGATACGTCGCCTTTGCGGCCTAAACGCTGGCGCTTTCTACTAGATTGCTCTAAAAACTCTTCCAGTTGTGCCTGGATATATCTTTCCTCTCCAATAGTGAAGATTACCTTGTTGACAGGACTTTTGTTAGCCTTCCACTTATAAGTAGTAAACTCATCACTCAAGCTATTTTTGAATTGTTGTACTACTTTATCGTATTGCTTAAAGCTGTTGTCATTTTGTATACGCTTGATCATGGACTCTTTTGCGATCTCATATCTGCTGTCCTTCTTTATTTTGTTTTGCAGTCTGCCTCTTTCTTGTTCATAGGGCATCTGATCGTGTTTCTTGATACGCTTTACGATGTGCCATCCTGCGGCTGATTGGAATGGTTCGGAGTAGTCTCCATCTTTTTCGAGAGCAAAGATTGCGTTTTCAAATTTAGGCTCAAATCTACCGATCCCAAATTTTCCTACCGAACCACCATTTTGATTAGTGGTCTTATCTTCTGATTTAAGCGCTAAGGACTCAAATGATGCACCCGCTTGAAGTTCTTTATAGATCTCTTGGATGATCACCTCTGGTTTTCTAGTTCCTTTCATACCAGGTAGACTGGCATTGTTGGTACGGATCAAGATGTGCGCCGCTTCCATAGTACCACGTGCAGGACGTTTGCCTAGCGTCTTGATGATATGGTAACCTACCTTGGTGCGAACAGGCTTTGAATAACCGCCTGGCTGCGTATTGTAAGCTGCTGTCTCCATATTGTAAAATCCGTCAGGAAGCATTGCCGTGATAAAGCCAATGTTGCCTCTCTTTTTTACAGAAGAGATGTCCTCCGAAAGCGGAACCAGCTCTTCAAACTTCTTTCCACCTTCTAGTTGCTTATAGATGTCCATAATCTTGTTGTACTTCACTAGGGTATCTTGTGGTGTAGCATCCTTAGGGACTTGCACCATGATATGGCTGATGTTCACATCTAGTTTCATTCGTTGGTAAGCTTCCTTTATCAATCGCTCTGTCACCTCTTTGTCTATCAGGTAGGAGTTGGAAAGCTGCTTTCTATATCCAGCAAGCTCTTTTTTAAGTGCTGTGATGGTGTCGAGCTTTATGGTTCTAGCTCTTTGTACCTTCAGTTTGAATTTTTTGTATAGATCTAGGTATTCCTCTACAGACTTTTGAGAGTAGTCCGCATCGTCTTGATTGGTCTTTTCATAGATGTACTTAAACTCACCTACATATACTGGGGATCCTTCTACGGTGAACAATACTTCATCGTTCGCTTGTGCGAATACAGACACAGATGCCAGTAGAAAGAAAACAAAACTTAAATATTTCATATTTATTTAATATAGATTTGGTCAATATTGGTTCTTAGAACCTAGCGCTCTAAGTCATGGTCTAGACCCCAAAATTAACAATTTTATTCTTGGTAGTAAACTCGTTTTATCCTTTCTGAGATACTTGTGTAGATCTCATAGGGAATTGTGTCAAGTGCTTTGCATAAATGCTGCACAGAATAGTCTTTTCCAAAAAGGACCACCTGATCATTTACTTTAATATCCTCTATTTTACTTATATCTATCATACTCATATCCATACAGATATTGCCTATCGTAGGAGCCAGCTGGCCATTGATCCATACTTTGAATCTGCCATTACCTGCTTTTCTCAATAAACCATCAGCATAGCCTACATTTATTATTGCTATTTTTTTAGGTACTCGGATACGACCTTTACGGTTATATCCCACGGTGTCTCCGGGTGATAGGTGCTTTATTTGAGATATACTGGCTTTGAAGGTTAAGACCTCTTGCAGCTGCGTATCTACTTGATTAGTAGGGTTTATGCCGTATAATCCCAAGCCCAAACGCACCATATCATAGCCGTATTGTGGAAAACGCAATATTCCTGAGGTGTTGAGCACATGTTTGTCAGGCTTCGTTTTGATACGCTTCGTAATGGAGGCATATGCACTATTATATAGTTTTACCTGTGACTTACTAAAGGCATCTTCCGCAGGTACATCACTGGCCGCAAGATGGGTAAATATGCTTTGCACCTTGATCTGCTTTTTTGCAGTGATTAATAGCTTACTCAACTCCGCCCATTCTGACTTGACAAAACCAAGACGGTTCATACCAGTATCTATTTTCAAATGAACTTTGACTTTTTGGTCTTTACCCAAAAAGGAGATGAGCTCTTTCAATTGGCTGATGGAATATATCTCTGGTTCCAATTGATACGCTATCAAAGCTCCAAAGGACGGGGCTTGGCAATTAAGGACTAATATGGGTTTTAGGATTCCTTTCTTACGCAGTGCGATACCTTCATCTACATAAGCTACTCCAAAGTAATCGACCTTTGATTTTTCGAGTAAGTTGGCGACTTGGATAGCGCCGCTTCCGTAGCCTGATGCTTTTATAATGGCCAAGAGTTTTGTCTTCTTTTTGAGCTGACTTTGAAAAAAGCTCACATTGTGCATCATAGCACTCAAGTCTACCTGCAAGGCAGCATCATGCTGGCGGACCATCAAGCGATCAATAATCTGCTCAAATCTAAACCTACGCGCTCCCTTTACTAGGATGATCTCATGCAGGTGTGCGCCATCTTGATAATGATGCAGATAGGCAGCAGTATCCTTGTAGAAAGAGCGACGTGTTTTGTTGTTCAAGTATTTATCGAGTAGCAGTACCTCTTGACCTATACCGATTACCTTGTTTACTTTATATTGGCTTAGGAGATCAGCTATTTGTTGATAGAGTTTGCTAGATCCTTTCCCCGTTTGCAATAGATCAGAGAGGATCACTGTTTTGCTTTTCTTGGCACGCTGTCGATCTTGAAAATCAAGCCCTGCTTTGAGGCTCTCAATATCCGCAGTATAGGCATCATTGATAAGAACACATTGATTTTCTCCTGCCAGCATTTGTAGCCGCATGTCAACGGCATAGAGCTGATCCAGTCCGTTTTGAATTTCTTTTTCACTAAGTCCCAGGTGCAATGCCATAGTGATACAGTGCATGCAGTTTTCTATAGAAGCTTCGTCATTAAAGGATACTTGAAAGGTAAAGGTGTTTTTTATTCGACTAAATTGTATACGAGTATGTCCACGTTTCTTTGTGATCTTTATATTTTGGATTAGACCGTTTGAAGTTTTACTCCAGTCCAACAAGACTGTTTTTTTTGAGAAGAGATCTTTGTCAATCCATTTTTGATCTGCACTTATCACCAGCTCTTTTACCTTTTTAAAGAGCTTTAGCTTTTCGAGTATTTTAGTTTTTTGATCTGCAAATCCCTCGTCATGAGCGGAGCCGATATTGGTAAATATACCTAAGTCAGGTGCGATTATTTTTTCCAATTTGTTCATCTCGCCCTCCTTGGATATGCCTGCTTCCAAAATAGCAAATTCATCTTTTTCTGATATCTGAAATATAGACAGCGGAACCCCAATTTGGGAGTTATAGGACTTTGGATTTTTAGCCGTTTTATAGTTGGATTGCAGTAGGGTAGCTAGCCATTCTTTGACTACTGTTTTACCATTACTGCCCGTGATGGCGATCACTTTAGCAGAGAGTGATTTGCGATAATAAGTGGCTAGTTTTTGTAGTGCTCGTACTCTATTTTTAACAAGTAAAAAATTGGCTCCCTTATATTTTTTATCGCTTGGGATTTGACGCACCACAAAGTTACGTACCCCCTTTTTATACAATTCAGAAATATACAAATGTCCATCAGTCTGGCTCCCAGATAAGGCGAAAAACAAAGTTTGACGAGCTTGCAAGATTTGGCGACTATCGATAGAGACATACTGTATGGTATGGCTATGTGTTGGCTTTTGACATTGGAGTATGTTCGCTATTTCTAGTATGGATAATTTCATTCGTATAGTGATTATAGTTTGGGCGTGCCCCATTCCCCAGCAAGTTTGCTGTGGTTCCTTCACTATATAGATCCACTGGATCTATATTGCTGCGCATCGTTCAGTCAGGGTCGGGCTATCCGCTTTACTGCGTGCTCGCTACTATCCCTCACGCAAAAATACTAAAATTTAGAGCACTGCTAATATTTTGAAAGGGAAGGACTGGATTGCAATTTTAGGCTCTACCAGTTGGAATTATAAAGTACTATTTTTCAGGGTGAAATATCTCTACGTTTGATACTTCATTGCCTGAAGAGAATCTAAGGTGTCTAGCGCAAGTAGGCTTAGCTTAGGTCTCTGAGGTGGTTTTCCACCTCTACGAGTTAGACAGGCGCCAGCGTTAGTGTTGATCTTTGTAGCCTATAAATTACCCTTCCAAATCAAAACCAATATCCTTACGATAATGCTTTTTGTCAAATGAGATCTTCTCTGCATTTTTATATGAAGTAGCCAAGGCTTCAGACATGCTTGGAGCCATAGAGGTGACTGCCAATACCCGACCACCACTAGTGACAATCTGACCCGTTTCATTTTCTTGCGCACCAGCAAAAAATGGAAGACTACCTTCTGCGGAATCTACACCATTGATTTCTTTTCCTTTCTCATATGCTTCAGGATATCCTCCCGAAACCATCATTACTGTAGTTGCATAATGGGGATTTATTTTTACACTTTGCTGCGCTAAAGTTCCATTGAAAAGGGAGGCTAAAACGGGCATCAAATCAGAGTCTAATCTTGGAATGACTACTTCTGTCTCTGGATCCCCCATACGGCAATTGTATTCTATAACGAATGGGTCATTACCGACTTGAATAAGTCCAAAAAATACAAATCCTTTATAGTCTAAGTTTTCTTTGTGAAGCCCTGCAATAGTCGGTTCAATGATGCGCTCTTTTACTTTTTGCATGAGCGTCGCATCTACAAATGGCACTGGAGAAATAGCTCCCATACCACCCGTATTAAGGCCTTGATCTCCTTCACCAATACGCTTGTAATCTTTGGCGATAGGCAGAAGCTGGTAATCTTTACCATCAGTAATGGCGAACATGGAAAACTCGATACCGTCCAAAAACTCTTCAATGATAACACGTTCACTGGCTTGTCCGAACTTGCCTCCTAGCATCGCAGTTAGTTCTGCCTGTGCAGCTGCCGTATCTTCAAGAATTACAACCCCTTTGCCGGCAGCAATACCATCTGCTTTGAGCACTACAGGCCCCTCTATAGACGCTATGAAATCTATTCCTTCTTGCAATGTGGAAGGATTAAACTCTTTATACCCAGCAGTCGGAATATGGTGTCGGAGCATAAACTCTTTTGCATAAGCTTTGCTTCCTTCTAGTTGCGCTGCTTCTGCGCTTGGCCCTACGACCTTGATATCGCTGTGTTTTTTGAAGTAATCTTGTACCCCGAGTACCAGTGGCTCTTCAGGTCCAACAACGATCATATCTATCTGCTCTTGACTGCAAAACTCATGGATGGCTGGAAAGTCCTTGATGTTGAGGGCTACATTGGTTCCGCATCGCTTAGTTCCTGCATTGCCAGGAGCGATGAAAAGCTTGTCACATTGGTCGCTTTGTTCCATTTTCCAAGCCAAAGCATGCTCTCTTCCGCCGGATCCGAGTAGTAAGATGTTCATAATTTCCTGAATTTGGCGCTAAGATAGAATTCTATGACAAGGATAAAAAATTGTATTTGTAGGCTAGAGGAAGTTAAGATTTAGGCAATGTTTTAAGTTAAGGAATTTTTTTTATACTTTAGAATATTGGAAAAGAAAGAGTCTAAATCCTACCTTTCTTTAGAGCAATACTAGATTTGAATTTATTAATTCATCATAAACCATTTTATTATGTTACAAAAACATTTTTTCAAACCACTTCAAACCACTTCAAACCAATAAGTTTTCTGGTTTTGTTTGCGTTTTTTCTTTTTAGTGCCACATTTTCATTAGCGCAAGATTGTAGGAATAACTTTACAACTGAATTTAGAGGGCAATCAAATAATACACTGTGTGATATCTCAAATGGGGAAGGCGGTCCAGGAGGATTTGTTGAAATTGGAGCCGCTACTCCATATCCAACTGCATCATCTATTGATTTTATTCCTACAAAAGTTTTCGTAAGAGGAAACTTTTTTATTGATGTTCCATCTGTGTTTAATGATGTAGAGTTTAAGATCAATACTAATATAGCCATAAGAATGAGTCCAAATGTAAGTTTAGAACTAAATGCTTGCGATCTATATGCTTGTGAAGACATGTGGAGAGGAATTTTTTTAAATAATGGATGTAAGGTAATTTTGAATACAGGTACCCAAATTGAAGATGCGCTCACTGCGCTTAATTCTACTAATATGTCATCCACGTCATTCGATCTTTCGGATTGCACATTCAATAGAAATGATATAGGAGTATTTCTTAAGAAGGAAATTTTAGGCATTTCTACACCTACGTTTAGTAAAATGACAAATGTTAATTTTACTTGTGATTCTCCGCTTAATCTTGGTGAAAACCAAATTTCTCATGCGGGGATTAAAGCGCAAGGGCATAAAATAGTTTGTGATCTAAAAGGAGTGATTTTTAATGGTTTGCAAAAGGGGATCATTAGTACAAGCGGATCGAAATCCTTCATAGCGGGGAAAGAAGCTGTTTTCGAAGACATCAGAGAAGATGGTATTTATTTGAAATTCGCGGAGTTTCAAATCGACGATTTTGAATTTAGAAATTGCGGGGATTCAGGGATAAGACTAGACAAATCTTCATTTTTTTCCATGACTAACTCTACTTTTTATATGGATGATGATATTTCACCAATACAAGGTTCAGAAACTGAACACTTTGGCGTTATAATTAACAATTATGATTCTGAAGCTATAGTTGAAATAAAAGATTGTGATTTTTCCAATAATACAAATTCAAATCGTAGTGTCACTCATATTTACTTGGAAAATAAATTCACAAATTTCTCGAGTATTCGCACTTTAATAGAAGATAATTTATTTGATTTATTTGGATATTCTAGCACGGGAATCTATGTTAGTGGGCCATTCTACTCTTCTTCGAATACACAATTACGACTAAATGATTTCTTGTTTTCTGGGACTGAAAATGTTATTCAAGGAGCTAGTACTGGTATAGATATAAATAGTTTCCAGATGCACAACTTGAAAATTAATTATAACAATTTCAAGGTATCTCGAAAAAGAAAAATAAATGATATTGGGATTAATCTTGAGGGATCGCTTCTTGGTATGCTAAATGAAGTCAAAGACAATGGATTTAGGAATATGAGTATCGACCTTATTCCTAAAGACTGCGATTTAGACCCTACCGACTTTACAAATTTTAGCCCTTTTGATACCGGCTTTAAGCCTTGTATAAAGGTGAAAAATTTCCACAACACTGCTTTTTCCTGTAATAAGAATAATAAATCTGGATCCATGTTTGTTTTTGATGGTTATTTAGAGGGAATAGATTTTCACGAAAATAGTTCTACTTATGGACAATTGATTAGGATTCAACCTTTTTCTAGTATAGGAGATAAAGAATCCCAGGGTAATACATTTGAACCAGTTGGTGCGGAAGAACCGGTGTTTTATCCAATACAAGCAAGTCTTGCTTATCCACCGGATGCTAATCTTTCAAGATTTATAATTAATGAAGAGCAGGTTTCTGATTATTGCTCTGATTATAGCAGACTACATCCCGTTACAGTTATTCCTGATAACAATGACGAATGGTGGGTTTTCATTACTACTGCTCCTGTTCCTTCATCAACATGTAATCAATCCCTACAAGGTCCAGTTGCTAACGGAAATATGAATAGATATATTAATGTCGCTAATGGAAGGTTTGAAAACTATCTCCCTTCATCAGAGGCATTGGCTATTGAAAAAAGAAAGACTTATTTCTACCTTAAGAATAATCCAGACCTTTTACTGCTAGATCATACTTTTCAAAAGTTCATTAATGAGAATACTATCTATGGAGAATTATTCGAGATACAGCACGACTTGAAGAGTTTTTATTCGGGAAACTTGAATTTAGATGATTTGTCAAGTTCATTAGAGTTAAATAACAGTATTGAAGAAAGGATAATTCCTATTGCAAATGAAAAAGAGATGAATAGAATTATTCTACAAAGTTTGATAAATCAAAGTGAGGAAGTTATCCTAGAAAATATAGCCTCAATACGTGATATTGCTATACAATGCCCTAATAAAGGAGGTTATTCGGTATATGTCGCAAGGCAAATGTTGCCAAACTGCGAAGCTTATAATGATTGCACTTATGATTTAGGAGAATTGGGTAGTTTGCCTACTCCGAGAACCAGTGAGCCAAGTGAATATTCTGATTTACATAAATCTTACAACATTGAACTTTTTCCTAATCCTACAAAAGATTTGGTAAATATTACGGTTAATCAAGCAGGCTTGATTGAGATTTTTAATTTTCAAGGTATGAAAATTATAGAAAAGCAGGTAGAAGAATCTTGTCAAATTGATTTATCTTCTTTTGCTGCTGGTGTATATCACTATAAATTTTCTATTGATCAAAATCTAGTGAAACAAGGAAGTTTATCCGTGTTGAAATAAACAAAATAAGAGAGGGAAGCATTTGTTCCCTCTCTTATTTCAAAATCATAAATAAATGACAAATAAGATTATTCTATTATTGTTTTTACTTTCACCAAATTTTTTATTCTCCCAGGTACAGGTTAATAATAATTGGATATTTGGACGAGGGTTTAGAGCGGCCTTGGTTAATTTTAGTGATGAAGGACCA
>CALJVI010000293.1 GCA_937974575.1 uncultured Saprospiraceae bacterium
GGCAAAGCTCATTCGGGGAAACACAAAGTGCACAATAGTTGCAAAAGCAAACAAAGGGGTAATTCTTACTTTGTGTGCTTTGTTTCTTTGTGGTGGATCTTAGGCTAAGCTCATTCGGGGAAACACAAAGTGCACAATAGAAAGCAATAGAATACAAAGGGGTAATTCTCGCTTTATGCTCTTTGTTTCTTTGTGGTGAATCTTAGGCAAAGCTCTTTCGGGGAAACACAAAGTACACAATAGTTGCAAAAGCAAACAAAGGGGTAGTTCTCGCTTTATGCTCTTTGTTTCTTTGTGGTGAATCTTGGGCTAAGCTCTTTCGGGGAAACACAAAGTGCACAATAGGAAGCAAAAGTAATCAGAGGGGTAATTCTTACTTTATGTTCTTTGTTTCTTTGTGGTGGATCTTGGGCAAAGCTCTTTCGGGGAAACACAAAGTGAACAATAGTTGCAAAAGCAAACAAAGGGGTAGTTCTCGCTTTATGCTCTTTGTTTCTTTCTGGTGGATCTTGGGCAAATCCGTCATTATTTACAAGCTCAATCCCATTTACTATTTTAACATTATAAGTAGAAAAATCTTGGCTCAAGTTTCTTCACATGACAATCGTATCGCATCGAGGGCACAGCCACTCGACGAACATGGACATGGGTTAGAGCAAAGACACAAAAGAGATCAGTTCCTTTTTTTCTTGCGAGAAGGATAGAAAGGGCTGTCGCCTTAGCGGCAGGTGCGCAGCACGGGAGCGAAGCGCACCCCTGCATAGCCTGACGCATACCGCGCTACCAAACACTTTATTGAAAGATAATCTATACAGCGGTATGGGGGTCGCCCAAATTGCACATTGAATACACCTAGAAATTAAGTACATTTGAGCAAAAAAAGTATGTTCTCTAAATCAGGTTTATTGAAGGCAGTCATCGGATTATCATTAGTGGTATTGGTCGGGATTGCGTTCATATACTTCAAGTATAATGAGAAGATGCCCACAGGCAACCAAGGACCTGAGGCGGAGCAGCTGGCGCAAAAGATGCTGACTGCCGTCAATAATGAAGCATGGGAAGGTATCAACTATATTGCATGGAACTTTGCTGATCGTCAGCAATATTTATGGGATAAGCAGAGACATCTTGTACAAGTAAAATGGGGAGAAACCAAGGTGCTCTTGGACCCAAATGAAGTAGCAGGCGTGGCGTATATCAATGGCGAAAAACTACCAGACGATGAATCTTATGACACCGTGAAGCAAGCTTGGGATTTTTTCAATAATGATTCTTTTTGGTTGAATGCTCCGACACTGATCAAGCAGCCAGGCACAGTGCGCAGTGTAGTGACTACCGAGGAGGGCGACAAGCAACTGATGGTAACTTACACTACCGGAGGTACTACTCCCGGTGATTCTTATCTTTGGAAACTGGACGAAAATGGAAGGCCTGTCAGTTATAAAATGTGGGTGAAAATCATCCCTGTCGGAGGAATGGAATTTACCTGGGACAACTGGAAAGATCTAGGCAATGGCGCTATGATCTCTACTACTCATGTAAACCCTGCATTTACCCTAGAATTGACAGATATAAAAACGGGTGACAACTATACAGATTTTGGCTTAGAAGCAGACCCTTTTGAATTGATTGCTCGTAAAAATTAACAGCTATACTTGTAGTTTTATAATATTAAAATCGTGGAGATGAAACGTCCTACAAAGGAGCCTGAACAAAAGGCTTTAGAAATCAATTTGGATGATAAAATATATGGCACCTTTTCAGAGATCGGTGCGGGTCAGGAAGTAGCAAGATACTTCTTTCAGGCAGGTGCTGCGGCAGGTACCATCGCTAAGACGATGTCTGCCTATGACAAGGTCTACTCCGATGAGATCTATGGCCCTGAACCTAGTGGTCGCTATGTGTGTGAATCACGTATCTATAAGATGCTTGACCATGAGTACGACCTCATGGAAAACCGTCTGCAAAACGAACGACCAGACACCAATTTTTTTGTATTCGCCGATACGATAGCTGCCTTGAATTTTCATCGCACCATCAAAGGAGATGGTTGGCTTGGGATCCGCTTTCAACTCACACCAAGAGGCGCTACCAATGATATCGTCCTGCATGTAAAAATGTTGGACAACGACACTTTGCTTCAGCAGCAGGCAGTTGGTATATTAGGCACCAATCTGATTTATGCTTGCTATAAATATGCAAAAAATCCTGAGCTGCTGGTCCAAAGTTTGATGGACAGCTTGAAAGGTAGAATCGCCATTGACATGATCCGCGTCACTGGGCCTGACTTTTCAGAATTGGATAATCGTTGCTTAAGTCTGATGCTGGTCAAGCATGGTTTATCGAATGTAGCCATCTTTGACAGCGATAGACAAAACCAACATGCTTCTGAATTTCTATATCGCAAATCAGTACTTTTAGTACGTGGCAGTTTTAGACCTCCTACGCTGGTCAATCAAGATATGATCACCAAGTGCTGGGAACAGTTCAGAAATGAAGATAGTGTAGATCCAAAAAAATCATACCTCATCGCCGAAATCACTCTAGATAATCTAAGAGGATCCAATGGCGAAATAGATATCAAAGACTTTCTAGATCGTGCAGAATTACTCAGTGCAATGGGCATGACAGTAGCGATCACGGATTGTGAACAACACGAAAAACTACTCCAATATCTAAGTGACTACAAAGTACCTAAGGTAGGTCTGGTGATCGGCGCTCGTGAGCTGGAAAAACTCATTAGTGACAAATATGACAACAATAACAACGGCCGTATCCTAGCTTCTTTTGGCGACCTCTTTACACGCGTAGTCAAGATGTACGTGTACCCCATGATGCAAGCGGGTAGCGAAGAAGTCATCACGAGCAAGAATCTTCCCGTTGCGGAAGCGGTGCGCTTTCTGTACCAACACTTACTGGAGAGTGGTCAGATCGTAGATGTCGAAAACTACGATCCCAGTATCCTACATATTTTTTCAAAAGAGGTATTGGCACTCGTACAGTCCGATACAGGAAATTGGGAATCTATGGTTCCAGAAAAAATAGCGAAGGTGATCAAAGAACAGTACCTATTTGGCTTTCCGAGTGAAAAGATGGAATTCAAATATTAGGCTTTACCTCAAAACTCATATTACCCTATTCAAAATTGATGCATGATTAAATACTTATCTTGGTGCTGCCTCCTTACCTGTCTTCTATCTTGTGCTGAAGATCAAAACACACAAAATACCAAGGCAAATGCAATAGCTGCTGCCGAACATAAAATTGCAGAAAAAATAGAAATACCTGCTGTGAAAAAAGAGATTCCAATAGATTTCATCATGGGTAAATTCAACCCAGAAAAAGAAAGCCAGTTTGTGGAGATTGCGCTTCAGTATGCTTCTGCACGTGGTATGTATATGCAGCGTGAAGCTTACGACGCCTTTGTCAAAATGGCCGAATCTGCAAAAAAAGATAAGGTTTCTCTGAAGGTAGTTTCCGCCGCCAGAAATTTCTTTCGACAAAAATCTATCTGGGAAGCGAAGTGGAATGGTCGGACTAAGGTTGGTGGCAAGGATTTGTCGAAGAGTGTTCCTGTTCCTAAAAGTCGTGCGTTGAAAATTCTTGAGTACAGTTCTATGCCGGGTACTTCTCGTCATCACTGGGGTACGGATATCGATATCAACAATCTCAACAATTCTTATTTTGCCAAAGGCCAGGGCCTGAAAGAATACGAGTGGCTCACGACTCATGCTGCGAGTTTTGGATTTTGCCAGCCCTATACTCCAATCAATGCGGAGCGCCCCAAGGGTTACTTTGAGGAGAAGTGGCACTGGTCATATATGCCCTTATCCAAGCCTCTGACGGATGCCGCGGAGGCTCGCCTGCGCAATGAGATGATCCAAGGTTTTGATGGCTCGGAGACGGCCGTGGAGATTGATGTGGTCAAGCATTTTGTATTGGGGATTAATGGGGCTTGTCGGCATTAGG
>CALJVI010000294.1 GCA_937974575.1 uncultured Saprospiraceae bacterium
CAAACACAAAAAAGCCCTCACCACAAAGTGATGAAGGCTTTTAAATATTCACTAACGTAAAGTAGTGATTATTGGAGTTTAAACTTCACAGGTAAGTTAAACTGTACTTTTACAGGACGTCCACGCTGCTTACCGGGATTCCAGGTTGGCATCATATTCACTATTCTAAGTGCTTCTGCTCCACAACCTGCGCCAATATCTCTTACTATCTCTGGTGCTGTTATAGCACCTGACTTATCCACTACAAAGCGAACTACTACCGTTCCATCTACACCATTCTCACGCGCTATTGCAGGATACTTGATGTTACCATATATGAACTCAAGCATCTTCTTTTGTGCACAAGCTTTTTTAGCAGCTTCATCTCCGGCTGATTCACAACCTGGAAACTTAGGCATCTCTTCCACTACCTTAAAGATTTCCTCTACTTCAGGCTCTGGCGGTGGTGGTGGAGGCGGTGGAGGCGGAGGCGGTGCCTCTTTCTTCGGTGGAGGCGGCGGTTCATCTACCACAGTCTCCTCTTCTACCGACTGATCAATAAATTCTGGCTCCTCTTCTTCTTCGATTTCCTCTTCAGGAACTTCTTCGATCACCGGTGGCGGTGGTGGCGGAGGAGGCGGTGGTGGTTCGGCGGTTCTTGGTGTTTCTACCTCAATGTCATCGTCGATCTCCATAGCATCATCTGGTATGAAAAAAGTCTTCTCATACTGTGTCCAACCAAATGCAAGCGTAGTAAGTCCGATAGACAAAGCTAGACCCAACAAGGTCAGCGGTGTACGGAAATTACTCAAAGCATTTACTTGAGGATACTTGGTTCTCGAACCCAGTAGTGACTTAGTCACTACATTATCATGGTCCTTAGAGGCAAATCCACTAAACCTACTTCTCATCATAAAGACAAGGCCTAACACCAACAGAAACAAAACACCCACGACAACAGCCAGTGTGCTTCCTTTCAATGCGACGTCTACTAAAAATAGCATATATTAGGTAAATTTAATGTACATGTATTTATATAGTGCGAATCCTGAGATTGCACCGATAATATTAGCGATAATATCTAAATATTCAAAATATCTTCCTGGGAAAAAGCAATACTGCATCAATTCCATCACTATTCCATAAATAGAGCTCAATAACACAGCAGTAATCACTGTATTCCTATTTAGAGGGAGCTCGTTTTTATGATTTCCCCAGAGTACTGCCCCACTCAACACGGCATACACGGCAAAGTGCCCCAATTTATCCAAAGCGATCAAATCAAATATAGATTCTGGCAGGTTTATACCAGCCTTCGCTGACAGCACCAATATAACCAAAGACCATATTAGAGCAGGCGTATAGTACTTCACATGTATAGATGTAAGTGAATCGTTTTTTGGTGTGTACCACCAAAATAAAATTTTAAGCAACCAATTTTTCGTAAGCAGCAGCATCCATCAGGTCTGCAACCTCCTTAGGATCAGTCATTTTCACCTTGATGATCCAGCCTTCACCATATGGGTCATTATTTGCCAAGGTAGGGTCATCCCCTTCATTCTCATCCAATTTGCTATTGAATTCAATCACCTCCCCAGATACAGGCATAAATAAGTCCGAAGTCGTCTTTACAGCCTCTACAGTACCAAATACGTCATCCTTTGCAAGCGTTTCGCCTACAGATTCGACCTCTACATAGACCAGTTCACCCAGTTCCGATTGCGCAAAATCACTGATTCCTATAGTAGCTACATCGCCATCTATCTTGATCCATTCGTGCTCCTTAGTATATTTTAGTTCCGCAGGTATATTCATCTTTTCTATCTTGAGTGTTTTGTAATTCCTAAAACGATAAAGAAACGAACTTTGGTAGATATTTTAACCATGTCTCCCTATTTTTTATCCAAAACCTGTCGTCTTTTACATTGCCCCTCCTCAAAGCTCTTTTTTCGCTTGTCGAGTAGTCTATTTTGGGGCCATACTGACAAAAAAAGTCAGCACCGGGCTCTGCGTCACTCCGTTTCACTTCGGTACTGATCTGCCTGAAGATAGGCAGCCCAGCACTACTCCCGCTGGTCGTCTGACTCCGATCCCTTGTCCATAAAGTTGCATATGTTAAGGCTCTTTCTCTTTTGAGGATTATTACCTAAATTGTATTCAATTATCAGCCCTTCTTAGCAGAAGAGTACAAACATAAACACAAGTCTATTTAGCCCAACAAATTCTAGCTCGTATGAACAAGTCTATATACCTATTTCTTATTTTCATTATTGCTATTCTAGCTTCGCCTGATTTATTTGGGCAGCTATTTACCGGGGAGTATGAAGTGATTGGAGAAGAGTTTTTTGGAGGAGAACAAGTCACTCTTTATATAGATGACATAAATCTAGATGGATCTTTAGATTTTGTTTTAAAAGAAGAAAATAACACAATTCGTGTACGATCCATTTTAAACGAAGGAAACAATAAACTCTTGATTAATGAGCCCATTTTGTTAGCAGGGTTTAATGAAAATATAAATACTGGAAGTGTAGACATTATTCAGATTGGAGATATTGACAACGATGGATGTAAAGATTTAACCTATAGTTTTCAATTGGCTGCCGAGTGTCACAAGAATTTTTGCACAGGTGAAGGAAGTGGAAGCACTCCAATTCCTATCTTTTTATCTGATCAGAACAGTGGCCACTTTGCGCTTGCAGATATAAATGAAGACGGCTTTTTAGATATTATAAGTACCGATTATTTTGAAAAGAAAATAAGCTGGCACCCAAATATAGGGAGTGGAACTTTTGATTCTAGAATTCCAATTTTAGAGCTGCCAATTGGCCCTTACAATGATTATTACGTATCTATCTTCCCTTTTGACATTGATCAGGATGAGGATCAGGATATATTACTTATAAGTGATCAGGACCAAGTAAGTATTCTACGGAATGAAGGTGGGAGTATATTCAAAACAGAAGAAATTTTAGTACAAAGGGCCATTCTTGATAAAATATCCAATGTTCATTTTGAGGACATTAATAATGATGGCTTAAAAGATTTAATCTTTGAAGGTGGCGTGCAACACAGTTGGATCGCTCAAGTTGAGTCCGAAAAATTCGGCCCTCCTCAAACTTTAAATGGTATTAATTTATCAGGTATTCATCAAGGAGCATTTGCTGACTTTGACAATGATGGTGATATAGATTATTGTTCTCCAGAAGAAAATTTCGGTATCAAAATTTCATGGTATGAAAATGATGGTCTAGGTAATTTTACAGAACACATATTAGCTAGTAATTTTCAAATCGTAGGAGATATAATTGGTGGTGACATTGACGGAGATGGTGATCAGGATATAATTGCTTACATTAATAATCAAGGAATAGGTTCGTTAATACTGTTTGAAAATCTACTTGGCTCATCCGTTATTCAGGGCTGTGCATTTTATGATCAAAATGAAAATGGATTCAAAGAAGATAACGAAAATTCAATTGGATTCATTAAACCCAAATTAAATCCTGGATCAGTCGTAAATTTTCGGCCTGTTAACGATTGTTTTAGTTATATAGTAGAAGATGGAATTTACAATCTTTCTTATCAATCAGATCCAAATTGGGAACTCACCTCTGATTCTTCTTCCTATACAGTTAACGTAAATGGTGACTCACACTCAGATTTAAATTTCGGATTCACTCCTACCGAAATATTCATGGCCGGCCAAATGCATTCCGTATCAGGTATCACACGATGCAATCGAGATACCAAGTTTGATTTCACTTTTCAAAATCAAGGAACTACCGTAATCACAGAAGGAATCATCTGGGCATTCCCCGATTCCTTACTCCAAATTGGTAAGCAGATAGATCCTCTGGACACATTGGTTAATGACTACCAATGGGGTTGGAAATTTACCAATCTATATCCTGGCGAAACTATTCAAAGATCAATAGAACTTTCCATTCCTGGTATTAGTGACGAAGTAGAGCCAGGTACTTTACTCGAAATATTCTCTGCTACTGAGGCAACGAACACACAGGGCTTTGTCAACTTCTTTAAGTTCAACTACGCACAA
>CALJVI010000295.1 GCA_937974575.1 uncultured Saprospiraceae bacterium
AGAGATTTCAAAGTTGTGAATATTGTCAGTGGCCCAGTTTTGACCAGAGAGCCCATAGATTATATTGGAGATAATGATGTAGCAGTCCCTGCGGCATACTACAAAGTATTAATGACTGAAGGCAAAACGCCTAGAGCGATCGGTTTTTTAATGGATCATGAAACTTCTGACGAGCCTCTCCAGTCATTTATGGTGACTATAGATGAGGTGGAAGAAGCGACGGGTCTTGATTTTTTTGATGGTAAGCTAAATGATAAGGAGGAAGAGCGCCTAGAATCCTATATAGATAAGAAAGCTTGGCGAGTAAATGAGAAACGATACAAGACAAGAAAAGAAAGGTGGAATTTTAATTAAATGGTTTGAGCCCTTATTCAGTGACTTAGACACATCTAGAGGGTCAAAAAAGTATAAATAAAAATCAACATGTCAAAAGAAAAATTTATAGCAGAAATTACAGAAGGATATACCTTCAAAGGCCCTCAATTTACGCTTGGAGGTGCTATGCATAATGGAGAATGCCAGACCAATTGCTTGGTCAATCTACCCATGGCTACTATGAACCGTCATGGACTCATAGCTGGGGCTACAGGATCTGGTAAAACCAAAACGCTACAAATCATTGCTGAGCAGCTATCTGCACAAGGTGTCCCAGTACTTATGATGGATATCAAAGGAGATTTGAGTGGTATTGCCGCAGCAAGCGAAGGACACCCAAAGATCGATGAAAGACATGAAATGATTGGGATTCCATTCGAGGCAGGAAATAGCCCAATTGAATTTCTTACCCTTTCTGGAGAAAAGGGTGCTAGACTAAGAGCTACCGTTTCAGAATTTGGACCCGTTCTTTTTTCTAAAATATTAGATCTGAATGATACGCAATCTGGTATTGTCTCCGTGATCTTTAAGTATTGCGATGATAAGAAATTGCCTCTTCTTGATCTTAAAGATATGAAGCAAACGCTCAAATATATTCTAGATGAAGGTAAGGATGAGTTTGAAGATGAATATGGGAAAGTGTCTTCTGCTTCAGTAGGTACGATTACGCGTAAGATAATTGAATTGGAGCAGCAAGGAGCAGACCTGTTTTTTGGGGAAAAATCATTTGACATTGAAGATCTTATCAGACAAGATAGTGATGGAAAAGGAATGGTGTCTGTAGTTAGACTTACAGATATTCAAGATAAGCCAAAACTCTTTTCAACATTCATGTTGCAGATGTTGGCGGAGATATATGCTACTTTACCCGAGCAAGGGGATGCAGATAAGCCTAGATTAGTAATGTTTATTGATGAGGCGCACTTAGTGTTTAACGAAGCATCAGATGCACTTCAGGATCAATTAGAAGCTGTAGTCAAGCTTATCCGTTCAAAAGGAGTAGGTCTTTACTTTGTAACACAAAATCCGGATGACATTCCTGAGTCTATATTAGGGCAGTTGGGTATGAAAGTACAGCATGCATTGAGAGCTTTTACCGCTAAGGATAGAAAGGCTATTAAATTGGCTGCTCAAAACTATCCAATTAGTGAATACTATGATACTGAAGAGCTTTTGACTTCTCTAGGTATAGGGGAGGCATTTGTAACGGTATTGAATGAAAAAGGGATACCCACACCATTGGTACATTGCTTACTTCGTGCTCCGCAATCAAGAATGGATATCTTGACGGATGCAGAAATTAAGGCTGTGACTCAAGCTTCTGAGATTATCGACAAGTATAATGAAGAGATTGATAGAGAAAGTGCATATGAGATCCTTAAAGAGAAGATAGTAGAAGCTCAAAAAGAAGAAAATCAGGCTGAAATAGAGAAGGAACGTGAAAAAGCAGAGAAAGCTACGACCAAGAGTTCTGGCTCTAGTTCAAGAAGGCAGAGCACATTTCAGAAGGTTGCTAATCAAATAGGTAGAACAGCAACTCGAGAGCTGACACGTGGCTTATTAGGCGCTTTAGGTATTAAATCGACTCGTAGAAGACGTTCTTCTAAGTGGTTTTAAGGCGAAAATTGATTAATTATTAACATTTTAAAGATAAAATTTTAAGGTTTTAGCAACTAAAATGGTCTTTTCTGTAGCGTCTTAGTATTAAATATTATTTTCGCACCTATTAATGACAAGAATTAAACTTTTTAAAAAGATGAAAAAAACGTTTCTAAGTTTCATAGCAATATTCGCTATTACTTTTAGCTTATTTGCGCAAGTTGAGCCAGCTAAGGCTGTAAACAAAGCCCTTAAGGCATATGGTTCATTCAACGTAGATCCGATCAATAACAAGGAAAAATTGAATGAAGCACTTGATTTAATACAAATCGCTTTGGACAGTGATATTACCAATGGAAATGCTAAGACTTGGCAGACTGCAGGTAAAATCTACAATGATCTTGCTAAATTGGATGTAAATGCAGCTATTTTAGACCCTACTGCCGAAGTTCAAAATCCAGCAGCAGCAATTAATGCTTTTAACGCATTTAAGAAAGCAATGTCTTTTGCTACAAAGAAATTTGAAAAGAAGGAGGCACTTAAAGGTATGCAAGATACTGCAGGCCAGCTTAACAATGTAAGTAACTTACTTATCCAAAAGCAAGACTATGCAACAGCTTATTCTACTTTGTCAGCAATGACGGAGGTGAATAAAATTCAGAAAGAAAATGGTATGAAAATTACCTTGGATGATCCTGCTGCCATGAATGATCACAACTTTGTTACTGCATACTGCGCTATGGAAGTTGGAAAGTCTGAAGAGGCTGCTAAAATGTTCGGCGACCTTATCGACAGTAATTACGGGGATGAAAGAATCTTCAAGTATAGCTATAAGATCGCTTCTGATGCAAAAGATCCTGACGCATTCTCAATTCTTGAAAAAGGAATGAGTAAGCACCCAGATTCACAAGAGATTTTGTTTGCACAGATCAATCACTTGATCAATGCCCAAGAATATGATGCACTTACAGGTTTATTAAAGAAAGCAATTGCTGCTTCTCCAGATAATCCATCTGTTTACTCTGCATTGGGTAATGTTTATATGAATCTGCACCAAGATGCTTATTCTTCAGGTAGTCCAAAAGCGGCTGAATACTTTCAGGAATCAAAGTCATACTATGAGCAGGCTGCAGGATTAGATGCTGGTTTGTTTGATGTACAGTACTCTTTAGGTTCTCTTTACTTCAATAAAGCTGTAGAAGTAACCAAGAAGATGGGTGATTTGCCAATCAATGAAACTAAAAAGTATGATGCACTTAAGAAAGAGTCTGATGACTTATTTAATACGGCATTACCATACTTTAAGATTGCAGAGAGGTTAAACGCTAACGATATCAATACTTTGATAGCATTGAAAGAGATTTTTGCAAGAAATAACGATTTTGAAAAGTCTGGTGAATTCAAGACGAGACTTGAAAATGTACAAGCTGGAGGAAAGAACGAAACTTCTTACTTCAACTAATACCGTTTCCAGATAAGAACGTTATAATACTTGCTTTCAAGTATAGAATTGGATAATATTAATTATCTTAAAGCGCATCTGAATTATTTCAGATGCGCTTTTTTTATTCTAATAACTCGAGATTGCAATCAATCATAAATACAATAAATTCATTGACGAAAAGGATGGGCGTTTTCGCATCATGGTTTTCAGGATTATTGGTATTGCTAGTCATTTATGATGTTTTGATGCGTTATCTTTTCAAGCTCTCAACACCTTGGATTATGGAGCTGGAGTGGCATTTTTTCTCCATACTTTTTTTATTTGGATCTGCTTATACTTTTCAACAGGATCGACATGTAAGGGTAGATTTGTTTTACAGCAAATTATCAGAAAAGGAAAAAGCTAGAACCAATCTTTTTGGAAACTTATTATTTCTGATTCCATGGTGTATATTCATCGCAAAGTATAGTTTTGATTATGCTTATGGCTCATTCCTGATGGGGGAGGGTTCACCAGATCCTGGAGGCTTACCTTATCGGTTTATTATTAAATTTTGTATCGTGGTAGGTTTTGTGCTCCTAGGATTGCAAGCCATATCCAATAGCCTAGCTTGCTTTTTAATAATCAAGGGACCTGTAGAAAAAGAAGAGGTATGGGGACAATAGCACTGATCTTATTTCTCGGAATTCTCTTACTCATATTATATGGATATCCTGTGTCTTTTACACTAGGAGGTGTTTCTTTAATTTATCTACTTCTATTTATAGATCCGATTTATTATCCAGCATTGCCACAACGTATTATGGGGACTATGAGCAACTATGTCCTTCTTGCAGTGCCCCTTTTTATCTTCATGGGCATCATGCTCGAAAAGTCTGGTCTGGCTGAGCAGATGTTGGATACTATGGGCTTACTCTTTGGTAAGCTGAAAGGAGGCTTAGCAGTATCTGTCATCCTAGTAGGAGCCCTTCTAGCTGCTTCAACGGGTATCGTAGGAGCAACGGTTATTACTATGGGGCTTATCAGCTTACCCACCATGTTACGTCGTGGGTATGCACCTACCTTAGCGACGGGCACTATAGCTGCTTCGGGTACTTTGGGGCAAATTATTCCACCCTCTATAGTTTTGGTATTACTAGGTTCGGTATTGAATGTGTCTGTAGGTCAGCTCTTTAGAGCAGCGTTCATTCCTGGTGTACTGCTAGTGCTATGTTATATTATTTATGTCATTGTGTTCGCTCATCTTAAACCAGAATCGGCTCCAAGTGTATCTGACGAAGAATTGGCCGAGTTTTGGAAAGCCGGTGTTTTTAAGAAAGTGGTTTTGGCTTTTGTGATGCCTATGCTTTTGATCATTCTCGTATTGGGATCCATTTTTTTTGGAATAGCTTCCCCTACAGAAGCAGCGGCAGTAGGAGCCCTGGGGGCTACTTTCTTGACCCTTGCACAAGGAAAACTATCCTGGGCTATTTGTAAGAAGGTGATGGAAGAGACCAGTCATCTAACCTGTATGGTATTTATGATCCTGCTTGGTGCTACTACTTTCTCTTTTGTATTTCGCCAACTGGGTGGCGATCATTTTTTAGTAGAGATGATTACTCAGTCCAATCTATCATCCATGGCATTCTTGTTATTGGTTATGCTTATCATTTTTGTTGCTGGATTCTTTATCGATTTTATAGAGATTATTTTCATTATAGTGCCTGTAGTTGCTCCTATATTTATAGCCTATGATATTAATCTCATATGGATTGGCGTACTCATTGCTATGAACTTGCAAACTTCATTCTTGACTCCTCCTTTTGGATTTTCACTTTTCTATCTAAAAGGTGTAGCACC
>CALJVI010000296.1 GCA_937974575.1 uncultured Saprospiraceae bacterium
AAAATTAATGAGCAAAGAAGTTGACATATTAAAACGTGCTCTACTTAGAGAAAAGGCTGCTAGAAAAGCTGCCGAAAAGATTCTAGAAGAAAAAGCTAGAGAGCTGTTTCATATATCTCAAAAACTAGAAACACTCCTTGAAGAAAAATCTGCCCAGCTCCAAGGAGTCTTCGAGAACATTATTGATGCATACGTTATCATTGATTTACAAGGCGATATCCTGAAATTTAATGATGCAGCTACAGAGTTGTTTGGCTATGATATTGATGTTGAATCCGTTAATGTCCTTAGCCTAGTTTACAAAGAAGATTATCAATATGCAAAGGACTCTTTTATGAGTTTGCGAAAAAATGGATTCTTTAAAAACTATGAAGCTCGAATTTATACTAAGTCAAAGGAAATAAAATGGGTCCATATCAATGCAAGTATGGTCTTTGATAGGGAAGTGCCAATCGCAGCACAGGGGATAGTAAGAGATATTACGGCCATTAAGAATCTAGAACTTCAGAAAAAGAAACTACTACTAAAATTAGAAGAAAGTAATGACAGGCTGCAAGAGTATGCACACGTTGTATCACATGATTTAAAATCACCGCTTAGAAGTTTAGATGCTTTAGTGCATTGGATTAAGGAAGATAACAAAGGGAAGTTTGATGAGGCGAGCTTGAAAAATTTCGACTTGATCGAAGTGACACTTGAAAAAATGGAGCTATTGATTTCTGACGTTTTGCACTATTCCAGCATTGATGCCAAAAATACGGACAAGGTAGAGGTACCATTAAATGATGTAGTTACGGAGCTTATAGATATACTCTATATCCCTGATCATATTGAAATTAAAATACTACAGCCCTTTCCAGTTGTTAACGGAGATGCCATTAAATTGCAACAACTATTTCAAAATATATTAAGCAATGCCGTTAAGTACAATGACAAAGCCATTGGACTTATAGAGATGAGTGTGAAGTCACTTGATGACTTTTATCAGTTTTCTATAAAGGATAATGGTATGGGAATTGAGGAAAGATTTCATGATAAGATATTCGAATTATTTCATTCTTTAAACAAAAGCAAAGATTCTACAGGTATTGGATTGTCCATCGTAAAGAAGATTGTGGAACTGCACGGGGGCAAAATTTGGCTTGAAAGCAAACTAGGAGAAGGATCAGTTTTTCACTTTACGATTAAGAAATAATGGAACAGCCCAATTTATCCTATATACATAGTATGTCAGGTGGCGATCAAGCTTTTGAAAGAAAATTGATCGATATTATTAAGCGCGAATTTCCAACAGAAAAGAAAATTTACTTTGACCATATTACTTCTGATGATTATATCCGCAGTGCAGCGCATGTTCATAAGCTTAAGCACAAAATTAGTATTTTAGGACTTGATAAAAGTTATGAAATCGCCGTCGCATTCGAGCATAATTTACGAGAAGGAAACACCACACTTCAAGTAGAATTTGAATCTATTCTCACTGTTATGACCACTTATTTAGAAAATATTTAAAGGAGTCCGATTTATGAATTGTATTATTATCGATGATGAAGCCACTGCTAGAGCAATACTAGGTCATTTATGCAAAAGTGTTGATAACTTATCTGTTTTAGAAGAATTTCCAAATGCAATCCAAGCTATAAAGTACTTAAACCATAAGCATGTAGATCTGATTTTTCTAGACATCCACATGCCAGATTTTACAGGGTTTGATTTTATCGAAACGATAAAAAATCCTCCTAAAATTATTTTAACTACTTCCGATGCGAATTTTGCAATTCAAGCTTTCGAATATGATTGTATCGTAGATTATCTATTAAAACCAATAACTCCCGAACGTTTTCAAAAAGCTATTCAAAAAGCAGCGTCTAAAGATTTTTCTAGATCCGAATCCACTTCAACTGAGCAAGTAGAAGCTTCTACGGCCAATGATTTATATGTAAACATCAATCGCCGACTTATTAAAATAGATATTCCAAGCATTTATCTCATTGAAGCAAAGGGAGATTATATTCAGATCAAAACGGAAGATCAAAATTACACCGTTCATTCTACTTTGAAGAAAATTGAAGATAAACTCCCTGTAGACACATTCCTAAAAGTACACCGTTCGTTCATTATCAATGCCAAAAAGATAATCGACATCCAGGATAATAGTGTCCTCATAAAAAAAGACGTTGTACCTGTAAGTCGCTCCAAACGATCAGAATTGATGGAGCGTCTCAATTTACTGTAGCCTTTATCTTCGTCGTATGTATACACAAGGTATCTGGTTCACATAGGTGTGTAGAGCGTATGAGTGCTGCTTAGTTATTTGCTGTATCAGCTTAATGAATGTACACGCCTTTTTTCCTTCTTATCCCTTATTCCTTTCCGATTATATCGTCATTATCCTCCCCAATACCATCCATCGACACTTTATCGCTATTAAACTACAGTATACATACACCTAACGAAAATCAGCATATCCAAGCATGAATGCCTTCATATTTGTATCGAACCTTATAATTATTATTTAATCTTAAAATTAATATCGATATGAAAAATAAATTTGACACCTTAAAAATGCTATTCATTGTGATGCTTTACAGTTTTAATGCTCAAGCACAGGGCGACCCATTCAATTGTGATTTTAATGCCTACCTCTTTCAGTACAATGATGTATACGCCTTGGATCTAGCATCAGGTAATTCTTACCGAGTTGCAGAGGATGTCACTCCTGGTAATATTAATGCAGCAGCATATAATCCAGTAGACGGTTTTATTTGGGGATCATTGAGTACACCAGAAAAATCCATAGTTAGAATAGGAAAAGACTTTAGTACAACGGAATATTTTATAGACGATTTACCTAGTGGAGGGATGTATGTTGGTGATGTAAATTCCGAAGGAATATACTACCTAAAGAGCGGAGGAGTTACCTTTCATCAGATAGATTTGGATCCTACTTTTCCTGATTATGAATTAAGTCTCACGACACATAAATTGTCCCAAAACATTAGTATCCACGACTGGGCTTTTAACGCTGTTGATAACCAGTTATATGCTGTTGAAAAAGGAACAAATATTTTATATCGTATAGATCCAAGCGATGGAATAGTGAGCGCTTTAGGAGTAGTGCCTATTCTGCCTGAATTGAACTATACCTATGGAGCTGTTTATTTTGATAGTGAAGGTCGATTTTATGTATCTGCCAACCAAACAGGAACTATTTATATGATTCAATCTGTGCAGGATATTGTCAGCGAAGAAGATATCGAATCTAACTTTTTTGCCTTTGGACCTTCTAGCTCAAGCAATGATGGGGCACGATGTCCAACTGCTCCAGTACAGCAAGAAATATGTGATAATGGTCTTGATGATGACGGCGATGGACTCATTGATTGTGAAGATCCTTCTTGCTCAGGATATGGAGTTTGCGATGTGATTGAAACGCCAACCTCTAGCTCCAATTCAGGTGGTCTTGAAAGCAATAGTAGATTGTCTGAGCTAATAAGTGAGCGCAACTTTAAGAGAACAAAATCTGGGTACAAGTTTAATATAGACAAAGCTAAGAGGCTGACAAAAAATTCAAACTATGCAAGTAGTACTACACATAGTTCAGGATTAGCCTTGCAAGATTTTGTTCCATTGAACAGTATCAATGAAGATGAAGCTATTGAGGCTTCACCGAGGGATTTGCTTAGTATAACCAATGCTACAGATATATTTTCTGTCGATTATTTGAAGAACAATGTTGCTGTGGCATCTGTGTTGGCCATAAAGACCGAAGACGGGGTTTACGAACATACCAAGTATATTTGTGATCGTTTATTAGGAGCAGAGTTAATCTCCGTATCTACTATGACAATTAATGATCAGGAATTTATAAAATCTATAATTAAGAACAAGGATGGGGCCAACGAGTTTGTCTTAAGTTTTTCAGCAAAAACAGCCAATGCAGATGCTAATTTTGCAGTAGAGAGTCACTGGAATTTGGATCAGTATGAAGAAAACGTTACCTTTTATAATTTCCAAATTTGGTCAAATACCATTGATGATCTTTACGCTTTAGGGCAGGAGGTATTGAATTTATTAGATGTCAAAAAACCGATCTCTACCTACTCCAATTCTAAACCACCTACCGTATTCGTTCGAAAAGGAACCTACAGCAATGGTGCCTTAGAGATGCAGATCATCAACACCAATGCGACCGATTCAGTAATCTTTGATGCAGGGTGCAGAACTACAGAAACAAGTGAATTCGATAATCTAAATAAAGTAATTACCTTAAATGGAAATTATATTACAAACCTAAAAATTGATACAGACCAGCTGTTTGACATTGGATTTAGAATAGGTGACGGAATGGCTACACCAGATGATTTGTTTATGTCGGATGGACCATGGGGCATTGATGATTCGGATAGCAGTACACAGCTCAGTCATTATAAAGTGGTGCCAAGCAATATTGAATTTGATGAAACAGAATATGCTATAGAGCGAAATATAGAATTAACAGCTACGACTAGTAATTATGTGGCAGCGTATCGCGCATTGACACCTAGGTATGAGTCCGTCGATTTATCAGCTTACAATACTTTAAAGTTTCAAGCACAAGGAACGGGCATTTTAGAAGTAACAGTGCTGAAAGAAAGCATCACAAATTGGGATGATCAGTTTAAGGCCTATGTAGATTTGTCTGACAATTTTGCAGATGTCCAATTGTCACAGTCCGATTTCTCATCATCTATGGGCAGCAGTTTGGTATTGGATGATGTAGTCACTCTTGTATTTACCATGTTTTCCGAGACGGGTGAGCTAATGACTAAGTCGATGTTCCTCAGCGATCTTCGCTTTTCTAGCGAGGCGGCACTGTCTACTTTCGGTCATGAAGAAATAGAATATGTGCTGACTGCTTACCCCAATCCTATGGATGGTATGGCTACGATTCAGTTTGAAGTGAGCCAGTCAGAAAATGTAAACATTGTTTTATATGATCAATTAGGCAGACCGATTTATCAAGAAAGTATGAATGCGGTATCGGGTATCAATCAATTTGAATTCCAAAGACAAGATCTTATTTCTGGTATTTATATTGTGAAGATTCTAAGCCGCAATTCCGCTCTCGGTTCTTTGAAGTTAATTATAAGATAGAGTGGATTCCTACAATCGGAAAAATACTATTACTATTATTTTGGACAGGAGGCAAAGGCGAGAGCTTTTGCCTTTTTTTTGTATTATTCACACAGTATAGCATCCCTTATGATTGAGCCATGTTTTTTTACGCAGTTACTTATTTTGAATGCTGTATAGGTTGTGGGGCCATCACGACTGAGTGGCCCTCTGCACCTCTCCAAACGCTTCCACTCAGCGTGACCAGGCTGTCCGCTAATGCCCTTAGATTTGTTTTTTTTAATTCGGATTATTCTCCATTTTGAACTTGCTTCATCCTAATCAGTTTTTCATATGATCGGGCGCACTACCATCCTTTGTCCTGCTCCCTTCGGTCGACGGGTTACGCTGTACGCTTCACCTTTTTTTGTTTTTGATGCAATCTTGTTATATTTAGGTATGTCTACTATTATAGAAACCCCTAGAATGCAGTTGCGCCGATTTGTACTTAGCGATGCAGAAGCAGTATATGAATTCAATTCTAATCTGGAAGTACAGCAATACACAGGGGACGAATTGATCACCTCTCTGGAGCGAGCCACAGAGATCATTACAGATATTTCTTTTAAAGATTATGCCGACTACGGCTATGGTCGCTGGGCGGTAGTCCATAAAGCAGATAATAAAGTTATCGGATTTGCTGGACTAAAATATTT
>CALJVI010000297.1 GCA_937974575.1 uncultured Saprospiraceae bacterium
GATCTCATCATTGCCACGTGTGAGCGCTTTGAGTGTTTCGTATGGATTAGGGTATCCTTCTCGACGCAGAATATTTTGAATAGCCTCCGCTACAACCATCCAGTTGGCATCCAAGTCTTCTATGATCTTGCTTTCATTGACTGTCAATTTGGAAAATCCTTTAAGGATAGATTTGAAAGCAATCAAGGTGTGCGAAAATGGGACGCCGACGTTACGCAATACAGTACTGTCCGTAAGATCACGCTGCAATCTTGAGATAGGTAACTTACTTGCCAAGTGAGCAAATATTGCGTTGGACAAGCCCAGATTTCCTTCTGCATTTTCGAAGTCGATCGGGTTGACCTTGTGCGGCATAGCCGATGATCCTACCTCGCCAGCAACGACTCGCTGCTTGAAATACTCCATAGAAACGTAGGTCCATATGTCGCGACACATGTCTATGAGGATCGTGTTGATCCGCATCATATTGTGAAAGATAGAAGCCATCTCGTCATAGTGTTCTATCTGTGTCGTCGTTTGCTGTCGCTTGAGCCCTAGGTACTCCAAAGTAAATTCGTCGGCAAACTTTTTCCATTCGATATCAGGATAGGTGACTTGGTGGGCATTGAAATTGCCCGTGGCACCGCCAAACTTTGCGGTATGTGTCGCTTCTTTTATTTTGTTGATCTGGATCTGTAGTCGCTCGTGAAATACTTTAAACTCCTTACCCAATCTGGTGGGTGAGGCGGGCTGGCCATGGGTTTTCGCAAGCATAGAGATGCCCGCCCAGTCTTGGATCTTTTCGCTGAGTGTATCCATCAAGCCAGAGATTTGGGGAAGATATACTTCCTCTATCGCATTCTTTAGTAAGAGTGGGGTAGCGGTGTTATTGATGTCCTGTGAGGTAAGTGCCAAGTGGATAAATTCCTTGTATTCAGCGATACCCAGTGCTTCGAATTTCTCCTTTAGGAAATATTCTACAGCTTTGACATCATGGTTGGTCGTGCGCTCTATGGACTTGATATGCTGTGCATCCTCCATACTAAACTCCTCAAAAACTTCATTAAGGGCATCTATCTTTGCTTCTTCAAAAGATTCTAATTTGGGCAGTGGCCACTGGCAAAGAGCTATAAAGTACTGAATCTCAACAAATACTCGGTATTTGATGAGGGCATATTCGGAGAAATAATCTACGAGTTCTTCAGTTTTGCCTGCGTAACGGCCGTCTATCGGAGAAATTGCTTTGAGCATAAAATCATTTTTCTTTAATATTGCGTTATATATGTAGCAACGCAATACAATTTGGAGCAAAAATATAATTAATAAAGGGCTTTAACTAAGATTGTATTGGGAATTGTAAAAGTTTAAAAAATGGGTCTGGCCCAACAATAGATTGAAGAAAATAACAACACAAATATTTACATGCCTTATAATGCTCCTTGGGTGCTTTACCGTGGCACAAGGACAGATCAATGTAGAAGGTAGTGTCGCTAATGTACAAGGTCGAAATATACTGGTGAGTGTCTACAGTCCTGGATCACATCAGCTGGTGCCAGTAGGCACGGATGGCAAATTTGTAGCCCAGCTTCCTCGCTTTGAGGAATGCTTGCTCGTCATATACAGCGCACAAAGCCAAGCCAAAACATATAGTGTCAACACAGACCTAGCTGCTACTGAACCAGTCAAACTATTCATAAATCTCGAAGGCGAGGCGCCCAGTAAAAAGAACTTACGCATCAACGGTCCAGAAAAAAGAATTACTACGGATGGCTATGCTTACAAAACTGATAAGTTTAATCTAGATAACGTAAAGGATAAGCCAAAATTTGCAACGCTCATGTCTGAAGTAAGTATCAATTTGAAAAAATTCTATATTGATAAAGAGCTTCCTGAAGAAAAGCTCAGTCTCACTACCAATAGTAGCGAAACCTATATTCGTAAAAGCGAGCATCGACTTGGACAAGAGATTTTTGGGTTCCTAAACAAAAAACGATTACAGGAAAAAAATCTACAAAAAGTAAAAGCTAATTATCAATCAGATAGCAGCACTGGATTGAGCAGATGCCAAGTCGAATACGCCTACCTAAAAGCCGAAGCTACCTTCATTAAAACCAGTTACGAATTGGCCAAGGCCGAGTATGAAAAAGAGAAACTCATAGTGCGAAGATATGAGAACAATAACAAGACCTCCAGTACACGAAAAATGATGGAAGCAGAAGCTAAGATGAAGCGGCTAGAAAAAGAAAAAGAGATCGCAGGCATCACGCTGATCAATAAGCAAGCGGACTGCTGGGAACTAGATGCTCAGGCGAAATTGGAAGAGGAAATGGGTAAGGGAGAATTTTCTGATCAGGCTATAATAGAAGCTAAAAAACTGGATATCAACAGTATACGAATGACCAGTCGTTTGCAAAATGCCAAAAAATTATACAAACAACACAACCTATTGGCCAATGATCTCACAGGTAGAGATCGGGTAGTGGAGCTGTCCAACGCTCAGAAATACATTTCTCAGCAAGAAGAAATAAAGCTTTATCAGGCAGAGAATACTTTGAAAAAATGGAAGATAAAAAATGAGTCAGAAAAGAAATTTAATCGCCAAGTAGCTATGGCCAATGAAGCATTTCTTAAGCAGAGAGAAAATGCTTTTCAAGCGGAAATGGCGTACCTAGAACATATATGGCATTTGCGTGAAAAGCCAAGTGTGAAAAGTGTCTTGGATGACGTCTTTGCTAGGCAAAATGATTTGCTAGATATCGTTCAGACCAATCGACCAGAAATAGAAGAACCAATCGCAGCAGCCGAAACAATTACTGATGCCGAAGTGTTATCTAAAATCAAAATAGAAAGTAATACCAGAGACAACGGACGTAGTAAAAAACTAACTTTTGATCAAGACTATTATGAAATAGTAGAAAATGAAACTGGTCGAAAATATTTTAAAAACGGTTCCGCGATCACTCGTATTACCTATGAGTTTGAAACCAAGCGTAAGTTTGGTGAAATACTTGAAAATGTAAAAGAAGAAGAGCGTAGAAAACGCCTTTGGGATCTATTCAAAAAGAGAATACAATGAAAGTAGATATACTGGCTATAGGCGCCCATCCTGATGATATAGAATTGAGCTGCTGTGGGACATTGCTTAAGCATATTGATCTTGGTCATAAGGTAGGTCTACTGGATCTTACCAAAGGAGAATTGGGTTCTCGTGGCTCCGCTGCAATTCGAAAAAAAGAGGCAGAAGCAGCGCGAAAAATGATGGGTGCTGTTGTGCGAGAAAACGTTGGACTAAAAGATGGTTTTTTTGATATTGAAAAAAGCATCATGACATTGATCCCTTATATCCGCAAGTTTCAACCAGATATAGTGCTTGCCAATGCGATCAGTGATCGCCATCCAGATCATGGTCGTGCTGCCGAATTGATCAGCCGTGCTTGCTTTTTGGCAGGCCTTCAAAAAGTCAAGACGACCTATAAAAAGGAGAAAAAAGCACAGCAACACTGGCGTCCTAAGCAGGTATTCCACTATATCCAAGATAGATATTTAGACCCTGATTTTGTAGTAGATATCACACCGTATATGGAGCGCAAGATTGAGATCGTCAAAGCCTATGGCTCTCAATTTTATAATCCAGGAGCTAAGAAATATAGCAAAGAGGCTGCGACGCCTATCTCAGGAAAAGACTTTTTGGATAACCTATATGCTAAGGCAAATATTTTTGGACGGAATATATCGGTCTCTTACGCTGAGGGTTATACGCTGGATCGTACGCTAGGCGTGGATTCCTTGTTCGATATTAGGTAGTCTACAGCTTCGATTCTCATTTTGTATTCATCTGCCTTTTGATGGTCATTTGTACTGGCTATTCCGATTTATTTTAGACCTTTGGCTTCCTAAGTATTCAAAATTAAGAAAGGATGGAGATCATTGATTCAAGTAAAGTTTGCATTGCCAAGTGTCCGCACGGATTAGAAGAGATATTGGTAGAGGAGTTGCGAGGTCTAGGCGTAGAGGAAGCGATGCAGCATAAGCGTGCTGTTGCTTTCAAGGCAGACAAGGAAATGCTCTACAAAATCAATCTACATTCTCGTTTGGCGATCAAGATTCTCTGCCCGATGTTTGAATTCTTCGCTAAGCATCCTGAAGAATTATATAAGAAGGTAAAAGCCTTTGATTGGTCGGAGGTACTCTCACTCGATCAGACTTTTGCTATACAGACTACGGTCAATTCCGAACACTTTACCCATTCTCAATATGTAGCCCTCAAGGCTAAGGATGCCATCGTAGATCAGTTTTATGATCGCGTCAATAAGCGTCCTGATGTAGATCCCAAGCATCCGCATATCAAAATACATATCCACATCAATGATAAGGAATGTACTGTGTTTTTGGATTCTTCGGGGGACTCACTTTTCAAGCGTGGCTATCGTGTACATACAGGCATTGCACCTATCAATGAGGTATTGGCGGCAGGAATGCTCGTCTTGTCTGGTTGGGATCCGACTACGCCATTGATAGACCCTATGTGTGGTTCGGGAACTATTGTGATCGAAGCGGCTATGATGGCGACCAATACACCTCCAGGTATCCTGAGAGAAGAGTTTGGATTTATGAATTGGCCCGACTATGATGCCGAACTTTGGGAAAAAGTACGAAAGGAAGGTATAGCTCAAATCAAGAAATCTGAAGCCCAAATTTTTGCTTCTGATAAAGCACTTTCCGTTTTAAAATATGCAGAACAAAACGCAGCAGAGATCGAACTTGATGAGGTGATCGAATTTAAGCGCAAAGACTTTATGCATCTTGATGCTCCGGCAGAAGGCGGAATGATTATCACCAATCCACCTTACGATGAGCGTATCGAAATCGAAGACAACGAAGCTTTTTATAAAGCGATCGGAGATCAGTTTAAGCAGTCCTACCAGGGATACACGGCATGGCTCATCTCCTCCAATTTGTCCGCCATCAAGCGAGTAGGACTAAGACCCAGCAAAAAAATCACCTTGTTCAATGGAAAACTTGAATGTAAGTTCTTAAAATACGAACTTTATAGCGGCAGCAAAAAAGCCAAACATGCACAACAAGATTAGTATTGTTTCTTTTGTATTTATCTTTTCCCTTATCTTCATTTCGGAGCTGAGTGCTCAGCTCACTGTGCAGCCATCAGATACCCTGACCTTGATATCCGCACCTATCATGGAGCAGCAGCTTGCGTATCCAGATCTACAAAGTATATTTCTAGATACCGAGACCAACACTGCATCTATTATGTCCATCGACAAAGATCACGTGTACAATACGCATTTCGGTTTTTTTTGCAAGCAAGAAGCAAAGCGCGACAAAAAGAGTAAGGTGCCTGTTCGTATGCGTCTCGGCACCTTGGATCAAGTCAACCGTAAGGAGTACGGCAACTGATTTCTCCATTCAACTTCATCTTTCTTTTTTTATTTGGGCGCTTAAAACCTGTGATCCGCTTGTATTCAAGCAGGTAGAGGGCTACTCAGGTACGGGCTAGAGCCGTATTCGCTCGTCCGCTCATCCATCTCTAGCCCTACCTTCCTAAGCCATCTACCTACTTTCATATCGCTTCTCCCAGGAGCGCAAGAATTTATTAGCTTGGCGTTTATTTTACCTGATTTTCAGGATATTAGGGTGATAAAAGGATTAAAGAACAGGTGTAGCTCGTATACTAAATTTGACACAACTCTATCGCTGGAGATGTCCAAACGCAGTGGTTGGACATCACCTTAGCTTACTTTTATTTTTGATTGTGTTGAAATCATATCACCCTTCCAGGGTTAAAAATTAATTGTTGTGCATTTTTGCTACAATCTTGTCACCCCCCGAAGAAAGTTCGGGGCAGGCTATCCAGGGTTATAAATTAATTGTTGTGCATTTTTTGCTACAATCTTGTCATCCTTCTAGGGTTGAAAATAGATAGATTATTTTATGTAAAAATGGGATTAATTATCTCTAATTGCTACTTTGCGCAACTTTTTAGATTTAACTCAATAAAAACTATGCTACACCGAATTTTATTTATCCTATGTATTTTTTCTACTGTCTTTTGCCAAGCTCAATCCTT
>CALJVI010000298.1 GCA_937974575.1 uncultured Saprospiraceae bacterium
AAAGATTGTAATTAATACAGACTAATTGTTTAGACCTCTCATTATAGGTGTATCAGTACCTTCATTATTTTGATCTGTTAGATCAAAATTGCTACGCATCATTCATTCATGGTCGAGCAAACGACTGCTAAGCAAAAGAGTAACTGTACAACGTAGGGGGCGAGTATGTCTTGAAAAGCTACTCTAAGGCGAGTTTAAAGCTTGTAGACTTTTTAGCTTACGTAAGCGTTAAGAATCTATACAGCCAGGAGCTTTTTGTTACTTTTTTGCGGGAAAAAAGTAAGGGTAAGAGAAGCGAGAAAAATGTTATTGTTGATCAACATTTTCAGCTTGAGGTATAATCTTCAAATTTTCCAAAATTAGATTACCCCGTATTGAGTCTTATGTGATCAAAAAGGAGATAGAGTGATAGAAGAAAAAGAGACGGAATACTATATGAGAATGGACTAATTCTACTTTTTAATATCCCTAGCTTGTTTTTGGAGTACGATCTGCTCAGATGTTCCTACTCTATTCATAGCAAAGATCAAATTCAAATCTTCATCAAAATCAAATTTTACCAACTTTTCCAACTTGCCTTCGGCAGTAGTGTACAGGTTTCTGCCAAATACTCTGAAGGTCCCCGTTTCACCACCAGTACCGTAATTGGCCTGATAAGTTTTATCTGTATTGAACACGAACTTTACCTTATCAGGATTAGGCTTTTCTTTGCCTTCCACAGTCCATGAAATACCAACCCAAGTGCCCACGAGCTGATCAGAAAGTTCATCTCCGCATGAAGTGAGCAATATTGCAGTAGCAATGGCGAATAAAGTAAGGATACTTCTCATGATGTAATCTATTTTATAGGAGTAACGAAGATCGTAGTAAAAGTGACTATGCCTTGAACACTATCTTCAAACATTCTTTCATTTTCTCCGCAGCTATTTTGAGATCTGCTTCCGTATGTGCTGCAGAAATAAAGCCTACCTCATATCCACTAGGACCTAGGTAGACGCCACGTTGCAGCAATTCATGATGCAAGACCTTAAATTTTTCCATAGATGCTGGATCGATTTGATCGGCACTGATGATACGCTCCTTGGTGAAAGCAATCCAAAATATAGACCCTATAGTAGGAATACTGACCTCCATACCTTCTGCCTCGGTAAAGGCCAAGATATCAGCGACGAAGTTTTTGGTCTTACGCTCCATCTCTTCATAAAAACCCGGGGCAAGCAATTGTTTTAGCGCAGCATATCCCGCAGACATAGCCACTGGATTTGCCGATAGTGTTCCTGCTTGATATACAGGGCCTACAGGTGCTACATGATCCATGATTTCATGACTAGCAGCATATGCACCTACTGGAAGACCGCCACCGATTATTTTTCCATAGGTTAGGATATCAGGTTGGATTCCGTAGTGATGTGCAGCACCCTCAAAACCAACTCTCAATCCAGAGATCACTTCATCAAATATCAGTAAAGCACCATGCTTGTAGCACTTTTTTCGCAGACATTCCAAAAACGCCTTGTCTTGTAGCAGCAATCCATTATTGGCAGGGATAGGTTCTATGATGATGCAGGCGATCTCGTCACCCATTTTCATCATCAGCTCATGCAAGGCCTGGCTATCACCGAGGGGGAGCACCAGTGTCTCCTTGGCAAATGCCTCAGGAATTCCCGCCGAAGTACTTTCACCAAAAGTCGCTAGACCAGATCCCGCCTTCACGAGTAGCGAATCCACATGACCATGATAGCAGCCCTCAAATTTTATGATCTTATCACGCCCAGTTACTCCTCGAGCGAGCCGTATCGCAGACATCACAGCTTCGGTTCCAGAGCTTACAAAGCGAACCTTATCGATGTACTTATTATTTTCGATGATCAGTTTACCCAGCTCGTTTCCTAGTTTAGTAGGCGTTCCAAACGAAGTTCCCTTAGATATTGTCGCTATGACATCTTCTCTTATCTTGGCATTATTATGCCCCAAGATTAGCGGCCCCCAACTACAGCAAAAATCCAAGTAGGTATTGTCGTCTTCATCCGTAATCCGGCAACCATCCGCTTCTTTGATGAACAAGGGTGGCCCAGATACCGACTTAAAGGCACGCACAGGCGAGTTTACTCCACCTGGAAAATATTCTTTTGCTTCAGCAAACAACTGTGCTGATTTCTCACGATTCTTGATGACTGCTTCCATATCCCAAAACTAGCAATATAATTTTAGCCTTCCTTGATTCGATTTGGCTATCTATGGGCTCTCTGTGTTTTTTACAAAATTATGATAAGATAGAGGACGATAGATGTGCTTCAAGGCATGTTTTGGGGCCATCACGCCGATAAATGGTCTATTTCTTACTCGATTGATCTTGATCATCGGCGTGACCGAGCTCTGCGGCACTCCGCTTTGCTTCGGTCCTTTTCCCCGCCCTTCTAGGCTCGACACGGACTACTCCCTACGGTCGTCTGCCTCCGATCTCTTGTCCAAGATTGTCCCAGTATGTAAACCTTGGTCTATAGCTAGATGAATTATCATATATTTACATATATTTGTCCAAATTTCAATATGGATTTGATCACTCTAGTAAGCGAAGAACTTGCTTATTATTTACTTCATCACAGTACAGCCGCCATTCCTGGTCTAGGCAGTTTTGAATCCATATACCAGTCAGCTACTGTAGATCAAGCATCAGGAATGTTATTGGCACCAAGTACGGCTATAGCTTTTAGCTCGAAAAGTCTTACGGACAATAGATTTCAGACTTATCTCAATAAGCAGTACCCAGATCAAAATGTATTGGAAAGTTTTGTAGATACCATTCATCAAAAAATTGAGAATGCCACATCTTTAGATCTTCCAGAACTAGGACAGTTGTCAAAAGGGGAAGGAGGGACTTTAGCTTTTTCTGCTTTAGATGAAGCGGACTTACTTGATGATTTCTCCATGGAAGGACTGGTATTAAAACCTATACAAAAAGAAGCTAAAGAGGTAGAGCCCCTTGTTTCAAATATGCCTGGTGCATCCACAAAACCAGTGGAGACTCAGAAAAGTAAATTCTCACTTCTTCGTATCGGTATGATCAGCTCAGTTTTAGTATTAACTATAGCATTTTTGATCAATCAAAGCAAACCGAAAGATGACACTGTCCTAGCACAAAAAGTAAGTGCAAAATACAATGTTAGTCCACAAGATATACAGGACGAAATCATTATCGTTTCTAACGAGACAGATACCTATGCAGAGGAAATTTCTGTAGATGCGCAGAAGGAGATCATCGAGCGACAAGAAAAAATGAGTGCAGAAGATCCTGCACCGATATTGCAGTCTGCAATTATCAGGACCAATACTTTTCGAAATCAAGCCTATGTCAATAAGCAATTAGAACTCATAGAGTCGCTAGGTTACAAGAGTGGTACTCTATTGAAAGACAGCGGCTTGACGGCTACTCAAATTCTTCTAAATTATCACACAGAGGAAGATTTAACGGCACAACTAGCAAAAATAAAAGAGCGCTTTCCAAGAGCCAAGCTGAGCAAATAGAATTTTCAAGTCCTATATTTGCTTATCGATTCCTTATTTAATTTCAACCAAATACACATCTCATGTTGAATGTTCCAAACTTGAAGCATCTTGATTCAGGAAACTTTTTTCTTATTGCAGGTCCTTGTGCAGTAGAGAGTGAGGAGCTGTGTATGCGCGTTGCGGAAACAATGGTAGCGCTCACAGATAAACTCAAGATACCGTACATATTTAAAGCTTCTTATCGCAAAGCCAATCGCACCAGATTAGATTCATTTACTGGGATTGGAGACGAACAAGCATTGGACATATTGGCCAAAGTAAAACAACGATTCCAAATACCAGTGACTACGGATATACATGCTGTTGATGAAGTACAAAGAGCAGCACAAGTAGCTGATGCATTGCAAATACCCGCATTCTTATGCAGGCAAACAGACCTCCTGGTCGCCGCAGCAAAGACGGGTAAAATGGTCAGCATCAAAAAGGGTCAATTTATGTCTGCTGAGGCTATGGGCTTTGCCGTGACTAAGGTTAGAGACAGTGGTAATCCTCACGTAGCTTTGATAGAACGTGGGACGACCTTTGGCTATACAGACTTGGTAGTAGATTATCGAGGTATTCCTGTAATGCAAAATTTTGATGTTCCCGTTATCCTAGATTGTACGCATTCTTTACAGCAGCCAAATGGGAGTACTGGGGTCACAGGGGGAAAGCCAGCCTTGATAAGTACTATCGCAAAGGCCGGCATTGCAGTTGGTGCAGATGGTTTGTTTATCGAAACTCATCCAGATCCAAGTATAGCAAAATCAGACGGAGCCAACATGTTATCATTAGATAATATGGAAAAATTACTCACTAGCCTTATAAAAATTAGGCAATCTATCCAATAAGTAGAAGAAAATTCTAAAAACTCTTGTTTTCATAGTTAATTATTCTTAATTTGTAGTCATAACCAAAACTATAGCATATGAAAGTAACAAGAATCCTTTTTACGGCCCTACTTTCCCTAACCCTCATCTTCAGCCTTATTGCTCAACAAACTGCTGAAAAGACTTTAATCAAATCCTTTAATATTTTAGGAAACGATGTCGTCGACCTTGCTTTAGATGGAGACATCCAAGTAATGGAATGGAATTCACCTGCTATTCGTATCGAAATGCTAATTACCGTTGAAAATGGTAATGAAACCATGCTCAAGTCATTGATCAAAGCAGGGAGATACAATCTTGTTTCTGCCGAAACAGATGAAGCATTTCTGGTATCCATGCCTGGTATTGAAAGAGACGTTGTGATCAAGGGAAAACCCTTGGTAGATAGAGTTTCATACTTAATTAGTGTTCCTTCAGGCGTGAATGTAAGAGAAGTAACCACCACTGCAGCTATTGTCGACTAAGCAATTCTGAAATATGGATTCCTGATTCACTCAAATTAGTCGCCTTTTTGAGTTTATATCCCAAAAAACACAGCCCTTCCGGGCAAGCATAAAAGGGGTAGGCCATCTCAGTTGAGGTGGTTGTACTTTTTTAGCTCACTTTCTGTCCATTTCTTTCCATATAGAGGTTATTTTTTCTTATTTTTCAGTGTGAAAACAATATTTCACCAGAGCATATTATTTATATTAGGTATGTATTATATACCCTATGTAAGTCATTGCCAGTGAATACATATTGAGGTATCTTGCATACCTGATTACTAAGCAAACACTAATAAATATGTTCAAGTACTTTTCTCTAGCACTTCTACTCTGCCTAACCTTCCTAGCCAATGCACAAAATGGCAAAATTATCAATAAAGATTTCGATGTTGAGCTATACAATTCCATAGAATTTGACTTGTATGGAGAGACGGTTTATGAGCCTTGGGAGGCGGACTATGTCTTGGTAGAGACTACAGTTAAGCTCTGGGATACGCCTAAGCGTCTGTTTGATAATCATGTCTTGAAAGGTCGATACTATTGCCATATCAAAGCTTCTGACAGCAAAGCTATCATCTCTTCTATTCCCGTAGAGCGCAACAAGCTCTCAGCTAGAGAATCTGTAGTGTCCGTAGTCTACTATCCAGCTAGTTTTATCTTAAGTGGTTCCAAAATGCTTCGACAGGATGAGGCGGTCACATCAAAAGATGAAGAGAAGTAGAGGATCTTTTCCTTATTTCGATGCAATATGATTTTATAGCTAAGCCAGCAATTTAGGCGCAAACTGCGATATGGATACTGGTAGCTTATGCATTTAATTTAGCCAACTCGTGGCGTGCTGAGGTCATGGCACCCCCCGAAGAAAGTTCGGGGCAGGCTTTCCAGGGTTGATTTGTCTGGCACTGACAGTTTCAGCCATTAAGCATCGAAGATTTTGAAAGTAGATAAGCAGTTTTTTTTGGGCTAGGGGTAGTAGCAGGGTACAGCTCTGCTGGACAGTCCGTGCCAAGACAAGCGGGCAAGCAAAGGACCGAGCGAGTAGCGAGCTGCGGATGGCCCGACCCAGCCGCCAATAATCCACCTATGAAAGATGATCGTCTATCGGCTGGGGAGCCTCCAGAATAGCATTTTAATTATTAAAGACTATCGTATC
>CALJVI010000299.1 GCA_937974575.1 uncultured Saprospiraceae bacterium
CACAAACCTTCAAGATCCAATAAACAACCTAGAACCCTATACCAAGATAATTCTATATCGAAAAATCCATAAACCCGCAATTAAGTCAAACAGCCAAAACACCTCCCACCAAAAGTAAGAAGACTAGCATCTTATAAACGAACAGCCATATTCACTGGAATTAGTATAAAATATGGATATTCAGCTACATTATCGCCCCGAGCACCTTACTTTTACGCTATAAATACATCATCATGGTCAGGTATATATTATTTGTTTTCATAGCATTATACACCCTTTCATCCTGCACAGCGGACAGCATGGCTACTTTGGCACCACTACCCTTGTCCGTAGGAAAGACCAATGATATCCGTATCATCTGTGATCAAGACGACTGGGATGGGCCATTGGGTGACAGTATCCGATACACCTTTCAAGCTCCATTCTTAATTCTTCCAAACCCGGAGCCCATGTTTGACCTCAGACATTTCACGGCCGATGAAATCATGAACGATGAGCTACGTAGAAATCTACGAACTTATATCATAGTTGCAGATTTATCAGACACATCGTCCCCCACTACCAAACTGATACAACAAGATCTCAATGGAGAAAAACTACGAAGAGCAAAAGAAGATCCTGACTACAATACCATGATCGGAAAAAACAAATGGGCTACTGGTCAAATGATGGTATACCTATTTGGCAATAGCATAGAAGCACTGTCCAAGAATATGCGTGAAAAATTTCCAACCATCGCTAGACGTATCAATGAGTTTGATCTTCCGCTCGTACATAAGACTGCCTACGTATACGGAGAGAGCAATTTGATCAATACAACCGTAAAGGACATGATGGATATCGACATGCACATACCAAGTGATTATGAATTGGCTATGGCCAAGAGTCTCCCTGGTAAACTCCAAAAAGGCGAGCAAATCACCGAGGACGCAGTACCAGGAATTGACATGGTTTGGATGAAGCGCAATACAAAAGAAGAGCTTTCTAATATCCTTGTTTATTCTATGCCTTACTCCAGCAAGGAACAGTTTGAAAAACAAAATATAATAGATCTCATAAATCAGGTGGGCAAAAAGTACTTGTCTTCCACTATTGAAGACTCCTATCTCGTCATCAATGATGTTGACCTACCTGTATTTTCTACCGACCTTAAGATCAATGGCAACTACGCAAAGGAAATTCGTGGTATTTGGGAAATGGAAAACGACTTTATGGGTGGACCATTCATTAGCTACCTCGTACATAATGAAAAAGAAGGTAGATTATCCTTGCTCTTTGGATTTGTATATGCCCCATCTAAGGCAAAACGAAACTATATGCAGGAAATAGCAGTGGTTCTTAAAAATACAAATTTCTAAGAACCACTGGTTATGCTACTAGAAGTAAAGTGTACTTCTTTTATGCTTTTTTCTCTGACTTCTTCTTTGCTTTCTTTGGCTTGTCTTCTGCCTTCTTTTCTACCTTTTCTTCCGCCTCTTCTTTGACAGGAGCTTCAGCAGAAAGTAGACCCGACTTGTCCAACTGAACATACCACTTAATCACTTTCTTAATGTGACTCACGTGTACTTTGTCTCGATCATAGTTAGGAAGGATCTTCTCAAAGTAAGTTTTAAGATCTGCAGAAGGACCATTAGCAGCTGGTACTGGGTTAGTTTTGCTTTGATCTAGCATACTCTGAAAAATCGTTTCCAACTTTTCAGAATCGTCATCATCTGTAAAGATGGCGATCGTCTCCATAGGAGAGAACTGATGTTTTCTAGAAGAGCAAAATCTAGTTTTGCCTGATTCCAAATCCTCTACTATCAAGCCATTATCTCTATTGGCGATTATCTTATGCAAACCAGGTAAGGCAGATATTGCCACTAACTTTTCTATATTCATAATTCTATCCTTATTAGGCGACAAATATAGGTTCTACTGGTGAATATTGTATCATGATTGATCATTTATTGGATACATATCTCTCAGCAAATTGGTCTATAAAGTTGCTAAACCTATCCATTTTCTATTAGTAAGCGGCTAATTCTTCCAGCTGCTTTCTGAATCTATCTTTAGGTAAATAATTTTGTTCTAATCTAGCATCAAAGGGCACAGGCGTATTGAGACTGGCGCTACGCATCACTGGTGCATCCAAATGTTGAAAAAAGTGCTCACTGATGTAGGCTGCTATATCTGCTCCCAAACCACCTTGCATGATATCTTCATGTAGGACAATAACCTTACCTGTGCGTAATACAGAATCTTCTATTGCACTCCAATCTATAGGGTTGAGTGTCCTAAGATCTAAGATTTCTGCATCTATACCTAGGTCTTCTACTATTTCTTTTGCCCAGTGTACTCCCATACCATAAGTAATGATACTCACGTCTTCACCTGCGCGCACTACATTGGCCGAACCAATAGCAACCGTATAATATCCATCTGGTATTTCTTCAGTAAGGCTACGGTAAAGCGCCTTGTGCTCAAAGAACAATACTGGATTTGGATCTTCAAAGGCAGCAAGAAGCAAGCCCTTCGCATCATATGCTGAAGAAGGATATACCACTTTGAGACCTGGGGTATGCGTAAACCACGCCTCATTAGTTTGTGAGTGATATGGTCCTGCCGCTACTCCTGCACCTGCTGGCATACGGATTACTACATCTGCATTTTGTCCCCAGCGGTAATGTGCCTTAGCGTGATTATTTACGATCTGATTGAATCCACAGGTTACGAAATCTGCAAACTGCATTTCTACCATAGATTTCACCCCTTTGATACTCAAGCCTAGAGATATTCCTAATATCGCAGACTCGCAGAGCGGTGTGTTACGGACTCTACCTTTTCCATACTTTTCGAGAAACCCGTCAGTGATCTTAAATACTCCGCCATAGTCAGCTATGTCTTGCCCCATTAGTACCAGATCTTCATGAATATCCATCGCCAAACGAAGACCATCAGAGATGGCATCAATAAATCGTTTTTCACTGGACTTCCCATTCTTAGGTGAAGTATCTACCGATTTGTGCGGAGCATAAACGTCCATCAATTCGTAGTTGGTTTCTACACTCACCTTTGGTTGAGCGTCAGCTACTTCCAAAGCTGCTATTATTTCTTCTTTAATTTCTTGTCTGTAAGTTTCTATTTTAGCTGTAGTAAGTACCCCTTCATCCAGCAAGAATGCTTCAAAGTTGTTCAGCGGATCCTTTTCTGCCCACTCTTCCATCAGCTCTTTAGGGACATATTTGACCCCTGAGGCTTCTTCATGCCCACGCATTCTGAAGGTGTTGCACTCTATCAGGATGGGTTCTGGATTTGCTCTTATTTCAGTAGCTACTCTTGAGATCGTTTCATATACCTCTAGTATATTATTGCCATCTATGGTCATAGATCGCATCCCGTAACCCAATCCACGATCAGCAAGACGATCACAACGATATTGCTCTTTTGCTGGTGTAGATAATCCGTACCCATTATTTTCAATCACAAAGATGACAGGAAGTTGCCAAACAGAGGCGACATTGAGTGCCTCGTGAAATTCTCCTTGACTGGTTCCTCCTTCTCCAGTAAAAACTAGAGAACAGTTTTCTTCATCATTCAATTTATGTGCTAAAGCTACACCACTCGATAAAGACAGCTGAGGCCCAAGGTGAGATATCATGCCTACAAGATTGTAATCCATAGTACCAAAGTGAAATGAACGATCTCTACCTTTGGTAAAGCCCATCATCTTTCCTTGCCACTGAGCGAATAAGCGATCCAAAGGTACTTTTCGAGTAGTGAATACCCCCAAATTTCTATGCATAGGGAAAATCACCTCCTCACTTTGCATCGCATAGGTGCAGCCTACAGAAATAGCTTCTTGCCCAATCCCAGAAAACCACTTCGAGATTTTGCCTTGTCGCAAACGAATCAGCATCTTTTCCTCCACCATTCTCGGCTTGAGTAGCCCTAAGTATAGATCGATGAGCGTCTGATCACTTAAATTTGCTTTATTATATTTTATTCTGCTGGCTACTTTCATGGAATAGCTTGTATAGATTTAATGATAAAATGTGATACGTAAAAGTAATATAGTTGGTGCTAATAATTGGAAAGAAAGTTATTAGCGACAAATTGCGTCAAAAAACCTACAAAGTAGCCCAAATATATCTGGTAAGGAGTATGTGCTTTTAATAATAGTCTCGATGTCCCCACTAGGCCTGTGAATAGTATCACGATCATTAGCAAGGCACGCATAGACAGCCTAATAGCTCCTAATTCGCCCAACTCTATAAGAAGTTGATCAAACTCCAAGTGTTGCATGCACAATATGACTACTGCTAAAAATCCAGCAATAGCCACCGCATGAATACTGACCTTGGTAAAGAGGTTTATCAAAAACGAGACCCATAGTGCGATAGTAGCACCGAGTATAAATGAAGTCAATATATGAGGGCTATGATTTGGCGTCTTGATCAAAAATACGGCAAGGCCGATATAGAAAATACCGGTCACAATAAAAGGTATGATTCGATC
Organism: uncultured Saprospiraceae bacterium; assembly: GCA_937974575.1. Classification (GTDB taxonomy): domain Bacteria; phylum Bacteroidota; class Bacteroidia; order Chitinophagales; family Saprospiraceae; genus JALZVN01. Next base: position 4,498 of record CALJVI010000299.1, read on the forward strand.
TTCTCTATCCTCTAGCTCAATAGACTTCACAAAGTCCAACTGTCTCAACATCATCAAGGAAAAAGCAGGAAGCAAAAATGTCGACAAAAATACTTGAAGCAAAATAATTTCATTTCCCCAAATACTGTTCACTCCAAACATAAATGGATTGATAGCCAATAGTGTTACCAACACATAACTTGGAATGATCAAGGGATGAAATAATACGGAAACTGTATATGCTATAGACCTAGTCATCACAAGTGTGGAGTATAAGGAGAAATTAATTTTTTTGTGTAGATATCACCTCTTTCACTTCTGAGGAATTGATAAACATAGAGGCTACTTCATCGATATAAACTTCTACCCTTCTATTGACTGCACGCATCTCGTCAGAAGAGTTATCATTGACTGGCTTGGCAGAACCATACCCAGCAGTGCTTAACCGTACTGGCTTGATACGTTTTTTATACACCAAATATTCTTTGATAGCTTCTGCTCTTTTTTCTGATAGTGAAAGTAATTCGTCTTCTTTACCGTTGTTATCTGTATGCCCCTCTATGGTGATGTACATATTCTTATTCTTCTTTAGGAATTGAGCCAACTCGTTTAATGCAGAAAAAGAAGTTGGCAGAATAGTAGCTTTAGATTGCTCAAAGTATATCGGCTTCAGATTGATCTTGGTGCCTTTTTCCATAGGCTCCAAACTTAGGTCAAGCGTATAGTCTTTGAGGTATATATAATCCTTTTTAAAAGCGATGGATGCTTTTTGACTGATGTGTCCCGCCTTTACTGCTTTGATATCATACTTGGATCCTTTGGCCAATTCTAAGCTATAGAATCCATCCTTGGACATTTTTATTTCCTCATAGTTTTCTGTATTGGCATATGCTTTCATGATTTTGACATCCTCGATCAACTTCTCATTTTTAGGATTTAAAATTTTCCCCTTTACCGTTACAGTCTCTTTTAGTGGATCTTCCAATCTAGCTCTAAAAATATCACTGCTCCCGTCTCGCTTAGAAGTAAAATATAAATATCCAGACTTGATATCAAAGACAGGCTGACTATCATCGGCTTCCCCATTTATAGGAGATTCCAATACTTGTGGAGTAGACCAGTTTGTCCAAGACCCATTGATGCGCTTTGCGTAGTAGATATCGTTTCCGCCATGGCCTCCTGGTCTATTGGAAGAAAAGTACAATGTACTTTTATCTATCGTCAAAAACGGTGTAGTCTCTCGGTATTCAGTATTGATATTAGCACCTAGATTAACTGGATCACTCCAAGAAAAATCGCCTGTTCGCATACTCATGAATAGATCATTATCGCCATTGCCATCCTTTTTCTTCAATGTCATAATAATAACATTTCCATCGCTGCTCATGGTCAGCCCGACATCAGTCCCTGCATTCGTATAGTTGCTGATAAACATTGGATATGGAAACGACCAATCTGATCCTTCTTTATATGCCATGGAGTATCCTTTTCCCATACCACCATCTACATTAAACTGGTTGATGACGATCATAGCACGGTCATCGGGAGTGATGGCACAAACACTATTGGGCAAAGCATTATTCAATGGATAACCAGGATGAGTCACTGTACTAAAATCCTCTCCATTTGCATACGCAATCCAGATGTCCTGATTGAAAGCTGAGCTTTCTGGATTATTGACTTGATATCCTGCTATAGTGGAGTAAATATTCTTTAACCTTTTGCGGTAAGCACGCTTTGACAACTTCTTGGACAAATCAACTTTCTCTTCTATAAGCGTTCGGTCATAGGTAGAATATCCACAGCGAGTGAATGTTAATACATTTCCTTCTCTACTCAGCACAGGCCTGATCTCATCATAGCCTGAAGTGTTGATCTGATCATTGAGCTTTTCAATAACATAGCCATCTTGACACAGCCCATGGGATAGGTGCAAAAACAACAAACAACATAACCACAACAATCTACTTCCGTTCATTAATTATAATAGTGTATTTAAATCCTTAACTATTTATAGTGCCAAAAATACGAACCTTTTATATAGGGTCAAAGGTTTACTAGAATATACGTGTAGAGAGGTAAAATAGTATCCAAAGATGAAGATTGAGTACTTTTCTTGCTAAAAAACCCGAACAACACAATTTAATACAATTTGAAATTAAAATTGACATCAATTGGCTTAGTTTTTGGATTTTCATAAAGGTAAGATACTCACGTACAATCGAAAACACATATACAATTAGACACAATTAACATATCCATTAATTTTTATTTTATGAATGATTCAGATTTCAATACGCTTAAAGGTCTTTTGACTAAGCTAGAAGACGCAACAGACAAGGTAGCCAAAGAAGATGGCAGCTTTAGAAAGTACCATTCCGGTTCTATTAATTCTATCAAAGCAATGAGAGCCAATCTTACTGTCATAGAACATGGACTGAGAACTGCCAACTATGTGGAGAATGAACAAGAGAATCTAGAAGAGAACAATGCAGCTAGAAGAGCAGAAGCATAGACCCAAACTATGCTATTTAAGGCCAGATGAGAACAATCTACATTTTTAATGGCCGACTTAGTTCTTCACCCTCTAGTTGATCTGACAATAGGTCAAACTTCACCAAAAGGCCTGCACAGAGAAAGAAGATCACCCCTATTTTATCAGATTCTACCATATCATTAATCACCAAGAGTGAATACATAATGGACAAGGACAATATAGCCGCCATGACAGTTTGTTGCGATCGTTCATTTATTTGTCGATGATAGATTCGCTCTCCCTCGGAAAAGAGTATAAAGCTGAAGAGCAAAAAGAAGAACAAACCAAGCACTCCCTGCTCCACCAAAACCATCAAAAAATAATTATGGATTCCTGATTTTTCAGGATTGTCACTTACGTAGGTTTTAAAACTACTCAGCGTATATGACTTATACTCATTGTAGAATGCCGCAGGCCCGATACCGAAGGCCGGATTTTCGCCCGCTATATAGATTCCAGCAATCCAACGATAATATCGCTCCGCTAAAGATATATCTTGACCTCTGAGCGTTGCTTCCAGCAGATTATCAAAACTCTGATGGGATATCGTACGCTCAAAATTTGGCGTATAATTCATAAAATTATTCTGATTGCCTAGCCAATAAAAAAGACTAAACAAGCCCATAATCGCAGCTATAAATGCATATTTGGACAATCGCCATCGGACTATATAGTACATTCCAAAAACGATAAATACAGAAGCCATCGTCGCTCTAGTATAGGACAAATATATAGCCACCATCATCAATAAAAAAGAGCCTAGCAAAAACCACCACGTAAAAGAATAAGGAGGATACCACTTTCTCAACATCCATACAAATGGAAAACTAACGGCAATCATTGAAGCATACAAAACGTGGTTGCTGTAGAAAGGGCCCAAAATATAATTGACCCCGTCAAATGAAAAACCTATCGCTGCATGGCGAATCAATATTACTGTTATAGTAAATAAGAGCGGTAGCAAGAGACACCAGATAATGGTCTTCACATCCTTAGCAGAACTTACCAACTTCATGGTCAAATAGAATGCCGGCAGTACAAACCAAATTTTAGCCAAAAAATACTTTATTGATACGACATGATCTCCTGAAAAAAATACGGCTATTCCTATCCACGCTAAATGCATCAACAAGGTGAGTGAGATGGGATGCGTAATGTAGCGACTAGATATATTCCTCCCTCCTCTTATCACCAAAAGCAGGACTATGGCTGTAAGTACCAGCTGCAAGGGTTCGGTAAAAAAATTGAGTGCTATACCTCCCGGCAAGCTCATATCTACTGAAATAGGAATACTGATAAAAAGTAGATAAAACAGCTTTTTGTAGTCTACCAATGCAATCCAGCCTCCGATGACTAATATAGGTAAGGCAAGCAGAAAGTATAGCTCTGTAGCTATAGAAGCAAAAACAGTGATCAAAATGATGCTGCCTAGTATCCAGAATACATTATTAGTATCCAGTTTATTTATGCTAAGGCTACTCAGCATTGACTATTTCTTTCCAGTTGACATCTTTGTATGCATCTATGAGGATCGCAAAAATCACTGCAAAAATAAAAGTAACTAGGATCGACCCAAGTACCAAGATACTTCGCTTAGGCCTAGACTTTACTATCGGCACTTCGCCTCTTTCCAATATCAATATCATAGGCGAATCGGATGTGTAGGCTGCTTGCAATTGCTTTAGCCTTTCTTGATCCTCTGAGTATTGCTCGATGGCAGTCTTCATAGCACGATTTACAGCACTCACTTTTCCTGATCCTTGATTAAACTTAGTAAGCATAGTTTCTAGAAAAGTCTTTTGCTCTACGAGGCCACTTTGCTGCGCATTGAGGTAAAAAACTGTGTCTCGTTTTGCGTATCCTGAGGATTTGAGCTGTGTTAGTTTGGCCTCAATGAGCGTTAACTTTCCTGATACCGAGGTCAGAGATTCAGCTATAGATTCTGACTGTGCCAAGACATTGTATATCCCATATCGTTGGCTGAGCGCTTGCAAAGAATCACTCAATAAGGTAATACTTTTTTGTTGCTCTGCACTGGCCGCCTTTTTGTTGGCTATTTGTATAGCTTGCGTAGATTTTGTTAAGTTCTGGGCTATACCGTTTATTTTATCCAAGGCAGCATTGACCATACTGGCAGCAATTTCTGGATTCTTATCTTCAATACTGAGTTCTATCGCCTCATACTTGGTTTTTTTGAGGGTCATATTTCCTTTCAATGCTTCCCTTACTTTAAACCTAGCCTTCTTACCCTCAGGATTGATGTCATAATGCGTATAGAGATCAAATTTTTCAATCAGAAAGTCGACCAGCTCCATACTCGAAGCACAGGTCATAATCTTCTCTAGATCATCTTCTATACCAAACAAACTGCGCTCTTTGAGGTCAGGACCCACGGGACCAGGCTTGGTGATATCGCTACTTGCGGCGTAAAAGGTGGTCGTAGATTGGTAGTAATTGGGCAAAAACAAAGATATGATCACTGCCCCTATACCCGCTATGGCGCATAGCCAGAGTATCTGTTTTTTTCGCCTAAAAACAGATTTGACCAATTCCAATAGGTTGTCTCTTTGCTGCATATGTGTGGTTGATTGAGGGGCAAAAATACTACAAAAAACAGTATTGCCTACCCCTATGGCAAAACACTGTCAAAAACCAATGCAATTATGCTTATTTCAAACTGAAATATGACGAAAAAATTGTCCTTTCCTAACAGTAAAATTACAACAATTGCGACACCGTACAGGTGGAGCTCGACAAACGGAGTGCGTAGAGGCAAGGGATCGGAGTGGCATCCCGACCGTAGGAAGGGATATAGCGGAGTGCCCGGTCACGCCCATTTTTCATGGGCCGTGATGACCCCAACACCTACTCGTAGCGCAAACTCTCTATCGGATCTAGCCGTGCAGCCTTGAGAGCAGGATATAGCCCAGAGATTAGGCCGACTATGAAGCACACTGCGATCCCACAAAACATCCACAACCATGGAATATTGAAGGTTCCGCCGAAGACAAACTTGGTCAAAGCAAAGCCGATCGAGACCCCCATAAAGATGCCTACCAATCCGCCCAACTGACAGATCACAATCGCCTCTGTCAAAAACTGAATCATGATATTTTTGCTCGTCGCACCGACGGCTTTGAGTATACCGATCTCGCGTGTACGCTCTGTGACCGATACCAGCATGATGTTCATCAAGCCAATCGAGGCGCCCAGCATCGTGATCAGACCGATACCGATAGTTGCCGCTCGGATACTAGCTGTATTGTCTTTTAGTATGGACATAAGATTGCCGCTCTTGCGTATTTCAAAGTCATTCTCTTCGGTGAGTCGCAGACGACGGAGGTTACGAAACAAGCCTATCGCTACGCCCTCGCCTTCGTCAAAGTCCTCCGCATTGGTCACGCCTACATCTATACCAAAATTGGATTTGGCGGAAGCGTACAGATTCTTGGCTGTCATCACAGGTATGAATACGATATCATCTTCGTTGCGCCCCATGCTGGCACCCTTCTCTTCCAATGTGCCGATCACCTTGTATCGGCGACCACTGATGCTGACAAACTGGTTGATCGATTTATCCGCCTTATTCTTAAAGAGCTTTTTGACGATGCCACTGCCTATGATAGCGATGTATTTATTTTGTAGAGATTCTGAGGATTTGAAGTTGCGACCTGACTTGAATTTGTGTCCATTCAGGTCAAAGTTATTTTCATCGACTCCTATCACTCTGATATTGGGGTTGGTCTCCGTCTCCCCTGCCTTGATGGTGGCTGTACCTGTGCAAAAATAGGAAAGCGCCACCTTAGCGTTATAGTCATACTTTTCTTTAAACGTCAAGGCTTGATCAAAACTGATCGGGTCCCCTTTGAGCTGCCTACGCCCTCCCCCCTTGACGCCGTCCTCGCGTGCTGGCTTGATAGAGAAAGCATTGGCTCCTAGCCTACTAAAATTGTCATTGAGTGAAAACAACAGGCTATCAAATGAGGTCAAGATCCCCACCAAAGCTGTAATACCAAATGCGATGATCATGAGCGTGAGCACAGATCGAAGCAGATTGGAGCGTACTGCTTTGAGTGCAGCACTTATGTTTTCCATTAGTTTCATCGTCTGTGAATATCCACATTTATTAGGAAAGCGACCTGATTTTTTCGATAAAATTATTGGTCGTATAGATGGAAAGGTCGTATCAAGAGTACTAGAAGTTCAAATATTAAACTCATATGACATATATTCCCGTAATCAAAAGTCACGATTTAATTACATTGTTCATTTAATTGTGTCTAATAATTAAATTTCAGAAATGGGGGAGGCAAAGAGCAAACAAAAAGAAGCTAGTATGATCGTATTAATCCATGTACAATGGTACAAAAATGCATGGTACATTTAGTAAGGAGACTTTTGAAGTAATTAAATGAAAAAGACAAGAAATCAGAAAAAATTGATTTAAGAAAATGCAGCCTAAAACATCAAACTGCTAAGAATTTGATAAGTCCATTCTTGAATGAAGGCTTTATCCAATTCTTCGAAAATTAGCAACCATACTAACCAAAAAAATCAATTACTTACTACATATATATGTAGTAAGTAATTGAACTCTAACTATTTCTTAACAAACAGTCATTGGAATAATTCCATCAATTATATTTGATCCATTAAATGGACCGCCAGGAAAACAAAAACCTATAGCTTGAACAGGAACATTTATAAAACCCGAATTTCCAGTATCACAAGCATAAGCAATAATATTAAAGCTGACCAACCAACTTGAATTTGAAGTTCTATCAATATCACATATATATTGATCTGCTCCAGGGAATAAAATACCAAACATTACATTACCATCACATAATCCATCGCCATTAGCGACTCTTACTTCAAAGCTTACACATGCATCTTCAGACAAAATGCACTTCTTTGTACATTCCCCGCATCTATTACAATCGAGCTGCTCACTTTCAATACTTGGATTCAATGAGTTTACTGCATAATTACTCAGAGCTACCTTAGCAGGTAGAATAGGTTTATAATTAGCAAAATTTAGGTGGTTAGGATTCAATACCAAGAGTAAAAACGGTACCGTAATTGCAAAAAATAAGTTTTTCATTTTAAAAATTTATTGGTTAAAAAAAAGCTTCGTTTTAATATTCAAACTGAAATTACAATCTTTAAAATTATGTAATTTTAATTTGAGCTAATAGTACATTCTTCAAGAAATGCTTCTCCATAAAGCAAAAATACAAACCATCAAGGTTGCCCAATGCACAATTCGATGAAGAAAGTTTGCGATAAATCAATTTCAAAAATAAGTTGAACTTCAACAAAAGAAATCATTTTTCGATCTAAGTAAAGATAATAATATTTTAATTAAAAAAAATTAAACCAATAACTTTTTATATTTTACCTAGGAATTTCTAACATAAAAGTTGATTTAATTTGGGAAATTTCAAAAATTTTGACGCTAAAAAAATAGAAAGAGTATTATATAATATAAATGCAATCGTCTTTCTTGACTATAATTTTAAAGCGAACCCAATGATTGAATCTCAATTCACTTAACGAAGGGAGTAAAAGAACAATAAGAGTATAGGAAATTTTCTATTTACGATAAGGAATGCCCCAAATCAAAAATGAGCCAATAGTATATCCAACATCTCTGTATGAATGGCTGGGCTACTGGCGACTATCTGCTTACCATAGAGGTAATCCTTGTTGCCCTGAAAGTCATTGACGAGACCGCCTGCCTCGTGTATGAGCACGATACCAGCCGCCACATCATAGGGCTGGAGGCTGTACTCAAAAAACGTATCATAGCGACCAGCGGCTACATAGGCCAGATCAATAGCTGCGGCTCCTACTCTGCGTATGCCTCTAGTCTTCTGCATGAGTACGCGCAGGGTGTCTAGATAGTGATCCGTCATCCCAAAGTCGTAATATGGAAAACCCGTACTCACCATCGCCTCAGATAAGGCAATGTCTTTGCGCACAGATATGGGTCGCCCATCTAGGTATGCACCACCTCCTGACCATGCATAGAACAACTCCCCTTTTTGTACATCGAGTACGATACCGATCGACAGCTGATCCTCGACTTGCAGCGCCACACTGATATTATAGCAAGGCAACTGATGCAAAAAATTGGTCGTCCCGTCGAGTGGGTCTATGATCCAGCGGAGAGGACCTTCTCTTTGCTCCACCGTTTCTTCTTCAGTCAGGAAAGTCGAACCAGGCAGTAGATCTGACAACCCTTTGACGAGTATCCGCTCAGATTCCTTATCGACATAACTGACTAGGCTATTGTGATCCTTAGTTTCTATTTGATCTCGAGACACCTTGCCCGCCTGTGATAAAATAAAAGTGCCTGCGACTTTAACCACGTCGCAGGCACTTTTACATAATTTTTCTAGTTCGTTCGTATTCATATTATCCCATTTCGGCAACTACCTCAGTTACTTCGGGTACCATACGCTTGAGCATACCTTCGATACCAGCCTTGAGTGTTACCGTAGACGAGGGACATCCGCTGCATGACCCTTGCAGTATCACGGTCACTATCCCTTTGTCAAAATGCTTGAAAGCGATATTGCCACCGTCCATTTCTACTGCAGGCTTGACATATGTTTCGATCAACTCTTTGATCTTTTGTACGATTTCTGCATCCGACTCAGAGTAGTCATAGCTATCGCCACGCTCTGCTTCGATCTTGTCCATCGCCTCCTGAAATCCATCTTTGATGATCACCCCATCTTCCTCTATATAGGACTTGATGAGTTCTTTTAATTTATACTTCAGGTCTTCCCAGTCATAGTTGAACTCTTTGGTCACCGTCACAAAATTATTGGAGATATATACCCCTTTGCAATACGGTTGCTCAAATAGGGTCGTCGCTATTGGAGACCACTCCTCTGCCAATGCTTTTTCTTTGAAATCTGCAGTACCTCTCCACAACATCTTGTTGGTCACAAACTTGAGTGACTCCGGATTGGGCGTATCTTCAAAGTATAACATGATAGGGCTCTTTGCCGTTTTCTGCTCCATTTCTTTTCTTTATTTATACAAAAATAACACTTTTTTGCTTCATAAGTTGTGTCTATCTGCGGGCATTCTATATCACCAGTATCCACGCCATGACCAGTATATAGAGGATTTGGGTGTGCCCGAGACCCGCATGGCTCTGCTCCAATGCTCTGCTTCTATGCGGCTCACGGTCGGGCTCGTCAGGAGTCCGCTGTCGCTGCCGTGCTGCGCACCCGCCTGAAAAGCGGCGGTCCTTTTGATCCCTCACACAAGAAAAAATGTCTAACCGCAGCCTTCAATTATTGATCATATTCATTGGCCACCGCACAGCACCACTATCGGTCTATTCATCTGACGAAGTACGATTTATCCCAAAAAAAGCTATGGCACATGTACCAAAAGCATTAAGCAAATAAGTAAATTGTCGCCTCTAAAAAGAAAGGACGATATGAATAAAAAACAATTGATAGAATGTGTGCCCAATTTTAGCGAGGGCAACGATATGGGAATTATAAAGCAGATCACTGATGTCATCGAAGCAGTGGATGGTGTCAAGCTATTGGATGTAGATCCAGGCAAGGCTACCAACCGAACAGTAGTGACTTTTGTAGGCGAGCCGGAGCCTGTCATAGAGGCGGCATTTCAAGCCATCAAAAAGGCATCAGAACTCATAGATATGTCTAAGCATACAGGGGAGCATCCTCGTATGGGTGCTACTGATGTATGTCCTCTTGTACCTGTATCCAATATCAGTATGGAGGAGGTAGCCAAGTATGCTCACAAGCTGGGTGAGCGTGCAGGTAGCGAATTGGATATTCCATTCTACATGTATGAGTCGGCAGCCACCAAAAAAGATAGAATGAATCTAGCCACAGTGCGAGCTGGTGAGTACGAAGGCCTAGCTAAAAAACTGAGCCTCCCTTCTTGGAAGCCAGACTATGGTCCTGCTAGATTCAACCCACGTGCTGGAGCAACCGCTATAGGAGCGAGAGACTTTTTGGTCGCATACAATGTCAATCTAAATACGACCTCTGTACGTCGAGCCAATTCAGTAGCTTTTGATGTTCGTGAAAAAGGAAGAGTAAAAAGAAAAGGAGACCCTATCAATGGGCCAATAGTAAAAGATAAAAAAGGAAATCCTTTGCGTACCAAGGGAGCCTGCAAATCTGTGAAAGCGATCGGTTGGTTTATCGAAGAGTATGGCGTAGCTCAGATCTCTATGAACCTGACCAATATATCTATCTCGCCGCTGCATCAGGTATTTGAAGCATGTGATAAGAGTGCGACCAAAAGAGGGATGCGTGTCACTGGCTCTGAACTAGTAGGACTAGTTCCCCTCAAAGTATTGCTCGATGCAGGAAAACATTTTCTACAAAAACAAAATAGATCTATAGGGGTATCAGAGTCTGAGATCATCAAGATCGCTGTCAAGTCTTTAGGCTTGGATGAACTAGGACCATTCGACCCAAGTAAGAAAATCATAGAATACCAATTGAGGGATGCGGGTTTTGCTCCTCTTTTAGCTATGAATTTACAGACTTTTGCAGACGAGACTGCTTCTGATAGTCCAGCTCCAGGGGGCGGATCTATTTCTGCATATGTCGGTGCGCTTGGAATTTCATTGGGCACCATGGTTGCCAACCTTTCAGCCAACAAAAAATCATGGGACAGTAAGGTGGCATTATATTCGGAATGGGCCGTCAAAGGACAAAATCTAAAAGACAATCTGCTCCAACTGGTAGATGAGGATACGCACTCCTTCAACAATATCATCAAAGCGATACGTCTGCCAAAATCCAATGATGCAGAGAAAGCTACTCGAACCAAGGCTATCCAAGATGCGACCAAGTATGCTACTGAAGTACCTCTAAAAGTAATGGAAGTAACTGATGCTACTTTTGAAATCTTGAAAAAAATGGCTCAAATAGGAAACCCCAATTCTGCATCCGATGCTGGTGTTGGTGCCCTATGTGCACGTGCTGCTATCCATGGTGCATATCTAAATGTGAAAATAAATGCCAAAGATATTAGTGACGAAAAATTTGTCAATAGCATCTTAAAGAAAGCAGATAAGCTGGCTAAGCAAGCAGATAAAAAAGAAGCAGAGATTCTAAAAATGGTGAATAAGCTGATCCAGTAAGGATTATAATAAGTTTACTATTTGCGCTCTTTACAGCCTTGAAAAGCATCGTGATAGCTATGCTATCACGATGTTTTTCGCATTATACAAAGAAAAAATAGCTGCGCTTAGAAAAAGAACTTATCAATTCACCATTCCTTAGCACAATTTTGGTAGTAGAGGGATTGTTACTCCATCAAATAAGCATATTATGAAGAATTATTTTTTACTCTTACTCACTTTATTGATTTTCAGCACAGTGGCTTTGCAGGCCCAGCAGGAGAAATTTACCTACTTGACAGATAAACGATTCAAGAATGCAGAAGACCTGTTTGGGTATACCTTCGTTCCTGGTACCATGGAAATAACTACTCCAGGTCAAAAATCGGCTGGAGAGCAGATAGAGATTAGTGCAGGTAGTTATAAGTTTGGCATCACCCGTGGCAACCTTTTTGTCAAAGGAGAAGATATCGATGGTATTCATAATATAAATCAGATCAACACTACAGACTATGGTTATCAGCTGATCCTGATGAATGCAAGGGATCCAAAACTCCAAGGTCATCTAAAGATAATCATGCTTAAAAAGTTTGTAGATGCCTTGGTATTCAAAGCAGATAAT
>CALJVI010000300.1 GCA_937974575.1 uncultured Saprospiraceae bacterium
AAATAAATGCTGGTATAAAACTGGACTACCACCGACATGATCTAGTGCTTGTCCTCCAATGAATATTTCACTCAGATAGAAAGATGTTCCTAATCCTCTATCACACATTGTTAATAACAATCCTGATACTAAAACTGGGAATGACAATAGACCAAGTATAGCAGTTACAAAGAATGCCCAAATCGTCAAAGGCAATCTCCACATATTCATTCCCTTAGTTCTTAAGTTTAAAACTGTTGTGATGTAGTTGATTCCACCTAGTAAAACAGAAACAACGAAAAACACCAAACTAATTACCCATAAGGTCATACCAGATGCTGAACCATCAGAAGCCTGGGGCAAGGCACTCAGCGGCGGATAGGCCGTCCATCCCCCAGAAAAGGGTCCCGTACTCAAGAATAATGAAAAGAACATTATTAATCCAGCCAAAAAGAAGAACCAATATGAAAACATATTAAGCATCGGTGATGCCATATCTCTGGCTCCAATCTGCAATGGAATAAGCAGGTTACTAAAAGTTCCACTTAATCCTGCGGTCAGTACAAAGAACACTAATATGGTTCCGTGCATAGTCACTAATGCATAATAAAATTCAGGTGCTAAAGAACCGATACCTGCATCGTTAATTACGATCCATTTACCTAGCAATGGCTTGATCCATGCCATATTCTCCTCAGGAAACCCAAGCTGAAGTCTAAATATGATAGACATTCCAGCTCCAATAATTGCCCAAAATATTCCTGTTACAAGAAATTGTTTAGCAATCATTTTGTGGTCCATACTGAATATGTACTTACCAATGAAATTTGATTGGTACTTATCCCCATGGTGATGATCATGAAAATGATCGTCATACCCTAACTCTTCTATTAATTTGTCTTCTGGTGCTAAAACTGTGTTAGTTGCCATGAACTATTCTTATTTATTTATTCCAAAATAGGATTAAAGTCTTATTTAATTAGAGGTGATTCTCGCCTCTGTTCTTCTGTTCTGTCTTCTTCCTTCCTCGTTATCGTTTGAAGAAACTGGTTTAGTATCTCCATATCCTACAGCCTTAAGTCGCTTTGAATCGATACTCCCTTCATTAACAAGATAGTTGTATACTGATTCTGCTCTTCTCTGCGAAAGCGCTTGATTATTTACAGGATTTCCAACATTGTCTGTATGTCCCGCCAGCTCTAAGCGTAATTTCGGAAACGAAGTTAATGCTTCCACTAGGTTGTTCAATTCATACATGGAATCATCTGCTAATTCAGCAGAACCCGTTTTATACTTTACATTATCGAGCTTGAAAATACGCTCTTCTGGATTCTCAGCTCCAATCGCATTATTTACAGATTCCATAAAGTTTTTCTTTCTGATAGAAAGCTCTTGCTTTAGTTGATCAGCGGCATTCATTTCTTTGAAAGGATCTTCATCTTTTCCTTTTACATTATTAGGATACCAGGCTTGTTCTTGTTGTGCTAGAACCCATGCATCATATTCTTCTTGCTCAACAATCTTTACTAACCTTTTCATGGAGTAATGTCCTTTTCCACAAAGCTCAGCACATGCCAATTCGTATTCAAAAGATTCCCATAATAAAGGACTTTCAGGATCTTGAGGATCAGAAAGTGCCTGATATTCAGGTACAGTTCTCAAGCGTTCTCTATACTCTTCTGTAGTAGTATTAGGTGTAAAAACAAAATACGTAGGTAATCCTGGAATAGCATCCATCTTTACTCTAAAGTGAGGAAGATCAAAATTGTGCAGTACATCCTTAGCTGTAATTCTTACTCTAACTTTTTTACCCTTAGGAAGTACTATTTCTGCCGGATGAAAATCATCATGATTCTTTGTGTCATTCCAATCTTGTCCAAATGGGTTACTTGCAGTAAATAATTTATAGTTTCTTTCTCCAAGGTGATTGTCTTCACCAGGATATCTTATCAACCAGTTAAACTGCTGGCCCATCGCTTCTATCTCTATATATTCATCATTGGTATCCGCCATAGTTTCATTCCATACCTTCAATCCAGATACTACTAAGAAGCACATCACGAAAGCAGGTAAAGCTGTCCAGATAATTTCAAGATTAGTATCATGAACTAAAAATTTCACTTTTCTACCAGGCTTGTATTGGAATTTGTATGAATACCAGAACAATAAAATCTGAGTAGCAACAAATACAATCCCAGTCCAAAATAATGTAGTGTTAAACAGACCATCTAAAGCAATACCATGCTCTGAAGCAGATTGATGTGGGCCAAATCCTAGCATCCAGTTCTTATAATATAAAGCAGATGCAACACAGAAAATCAAGAATAGAGTTATAAAGACAAGCATGTACACACCAGTACGACGGTTACTATCCATCATTGCAGCCTCCTCTCCTCTCAGTTTGCCTGATATCTCGGTGATTCGTGCAATCTGCATGATTACTACACCGATTAGTATTATTGATAAAATTATAATTATACCCATTATCTTAAATTAAGTCTTTCTTCTACTTTCAATAATTATTGAAAGTATAAATAATTAACAGCTTTTCTATCTTTTTGTTTACTATGTATGATGGTGTAAACTCTCTTCCAAAAATGGATCGTTTACAGGTTCCATTCGAGTACTTGCTAATCTTCCTAAGACAAACCATACCCAAAATGCTAAAAACCCTAACATCGTACCTAGATCTAAGAATCCTGGTAATGTGAAACCACTCACAAAAGCACTGTGATCGCCATGGCCTCCATGTCCATCATCATGTCCTCCGTGGGAATCATCATGATGTCCTCCGTGAGATGCATCATCATGAGCAGAATGACTGTGTCCATGATCATCATGTCCAGCAGAATGACCAGATACATCTTTAGTATCATGTGCTCCATGTCCACCATTATGTAATGCATGAACTTCATGTGCTGTATGCAAGACACCAGGTCTAATCATCTGAAAGAAATCCCACCAGTGACCAAACAATACGATGACACAAACAAATGCTAGTGTACCATATTTTCTCTTTGTAGAATTACGCATCAAAACAAAAAATGGAACTAGGAAGTTTATAACTAGATTTACATAAAATAGAACAGGGAACTGATCTAATCTCGTACGGAAATAGATGGTTTCTTCACCAACGTTTGCATACCAGATCAACATATATTGTGAAAACCATAAGTAAGTCCAAAAAATACTAAACGCAAAAAGATACTTACCTAAATCATGCAAGTGCTCCCCATTTATGTGCGTCATATATCCTCTTGATTTTAAATAGATCAAAAGAAGTATAGTTAATGCAAGCATAGAAACCAACCAACTAGCAGTTGCATACCATGCAAACATCGTTGAATACCAGTGGGAGTCAATTGACATTACCCACTGCCAAATCATTGCTGCACTTGTAAAAGCAGCGATAGGCAAGAAGATAGCAGCCCACCATCTTATATTGTATTGAAAGCTAAAGTCTCCTTTCGCACCTTGAACATCCTCAGCTAAGGAAAGAGATCTAAGCTTGTGCGCAAAAAAGTACCATAAAGCCAAGACTAGTATGGTCCCAAATAAAAATGCATTTTTATTTAAGAATCCTGCTTTACCAGTTATCAACTCATCGTATGCAGGACTATTAGGATCCGTTACACCTGCAACATTCCAATGATACAAATCATGCAAACCAAGATAGGTAGCTATACCGAAGAGCGTCATTAATCCTAATCCAACACCAATGAAAAGATAAAAAGCTTCCCATACTCGCTTCATAATTACAAACCAACCTGTATAGGCGGTTGTAAAAGCACAAGTCACGAAAAGTGCCGTGAATGAAATCCCCGTAAAGAATACAGTGTTGTGTAATATATTCGCCCAAAAACGAGTATGATGACCACTGATGTCTGCTGGGTCTCCCCATAAGAAAGTAGCAATAAGGCAAATAACACCTATTCCCATAAACCCAAATAGGGTCATTCTTTCTTTTCCTGTTATTGTAAAATCAACCATTAGCTGAATTATGTTTTTATTAGTGTGTATTACTATGCTTCTTATTAGTGCTGTCCGTGGTCATCACCATCATGGTGGTGATCTCCTTCGTGGTGACCTGATTCATGTCCATGATTTGCATCATGAGATCCTCCACTATGGTCCATCTTTTCTATTACCTTTTCTGCCACCTTTTTTACACTGGCCATTGGAGTGTCTGTACCATTCAGGGTATTGATATTTTCATTATAATCTTTTCCTTGCTCTTTAGCTTGCAAGGCTCTAATCCAGTGAATTACATTCCACCTTTCTTCGTAAGATATCTTATCTGCGTAACCACCCATTACATTCTTACCATACATGATAGAGTGATAGTATCGACCATTACTGTCTCCGACAGCCTTAAAGTTTGCATCTAAGAAATTGGCAGGTTGTGCAGGGTACTTAGCTCCCAAATTAGCCTCATCTACCAACCAACCATTACCGTCACCTTTTTTACCATGACAAATAGCACAAAAGGTATTATACAACTCTTCTCCACTTTTTAATCCTGAAGCGGTAATTGGAAAAGGATTCTTAATTAATTCGTTCATAGCTCTTGTACGTTCCTCTTCTGTATCGGAGTAATAGTAAGGAACAGAACCATTGACTGGAATTGCCATTGCATTGGGAGTAGCAGATCCATCAACATACTTAGCTTCAATTGGTGCTGCATATCCACGTGCTATTGTACCTGCAACAGGTTCACGCGGTTGAGCTAATTTTGAGTATTCAGCCTCAGTGCCCCATGTATTGTAGTAGTAATAATCATCCAAGTTTGCTTCATAAGCAATGGAGTGAAACATATCAGGCATGTACTCTGTCCCAGTATTATTTCTATCTGATGATGAGCATGAGCTCATGATCAAAATACTTGAAATACAAATGGACAATATAAAATTCTTCATTTTCATTATTTAAGCTTGCTATGCTAATTAAAGTACTTTAGTGTTTACTTCAGATGCTCCAGTGCTTGAGAAAAAGCTCTTAAGCTTTTCGATCTCACTAGAAGATTGACCTGCTGTATCAAATGCGATACAAAACTTATCATCGGTAATTCTATCATCAAGTGTCTTTGCTTCTACTCCTGGTCC
The DNA here is from genome assembly GCA_937974575.1 of uncultured Saprospiraceae bacterium. Classification (GTDB taxonomy): domain Bacteria; phylum Bacteroidota; class Bacteroidia; order Chitinophagales; family Saprospiraceae; genus JALZVN01. The sequence goes on from CALJVI010000300.1 coordinate 5,082, forward strand.
TAATCCACAAACTGTATAGAAAGTCACGACCATTCCGATGGCTGCAAATAATACCGTCAACTCAAAAGTAATTGGAATAAAAGCAGGTACAGACCAATATGGCTTACCACCAAATATTACTGGCCAATCTCTTGTAAAAACCCAAGTCATAAACAAGAATGCGGTTAACGTTCCAATAGAACCGTAAACAAATCCTGCTTGGTGCAATCTCGATTCTTCAAGACCCATAATAGGATCTAAACCGTGAACTGGAAATGGAGAATAAACATCCATAATATCCAGATGATCATCCATGGCGCGCTGTACTGCTGTCAACAAAATTTCTTCGTCGTTGTACAAGCCAAAAAGTACTTCTTTATTTTTCGATGCCATAATTGTTATGTGCTTTCTAATTATTCTAAATTAAACGATGGATTTATTAATGTCCTTCGTGATGATCTCCTGAGTGTACCTCGTCATGTCCTGAATGAGAGTGGCTATGTGTAGCGTTTGGCCCTACATATTGATTACCACCTGTCTTCAATATAGATTTGATCTCTGCTATTGCGACCACTGGTGCTACTCTAGTAAACAAAAGATAGAGTACAAAGAAGATACCGATCGTTCCTAAGAAGATACCAATCTCCACCCAAGTAGGTACATAGTATGACCAACTTGATGGCAAATAATCTCTTGCTAAAGTGGTACCGATAATTACAAATCTCTCAAACCACATTCCGATATTAATAATAATAGAAAGTAAGAATGTCCAGAATATAGATCTCCTCATTTTTCTTGACCAGAATAATTGTGGCGTAATAACATTACATGCCATCATACCCCAGTATGACCAGTAATAAGGTCCAACTGCTCTATTAAAAAATGCAAATTGCTCATATGGATACTGTGAGTACCAAGCCACAAACAACTCCGTCAAATATGCAACACCTACAATTGAACCAGTACAAAGAATTACCTTGTTCATTGATTCAATATGCTCTATAGTTATGTAATCTTCTAAATGAAGGACCTTACGGGTGATTAACATTAATGTCAGTACCATCGCAAATCCAGAAAATACAGCTCCTGCAACGAAGTAAGGAGGAAATATAGTGGTATGCCAGCCTGGTATAACAGAAGTGGCGAAATCAAAACTTACAATAGTGTGTACAGAAAGTACTAGTGGAGTTGCAAGACCTGCCAATACTAAAGACAAGGATTCCCATCTTTGCCAATGCTTAGCAGAACCCGTCCATCCAAATGAAAGAAATCCATATATCTTTCTTCGTATTCCCTTTGCTCTATCTCTTACGGTAGCAAAATCAGGAACAAGTCCTGTGTACCAGAACAATAAGGATACGGTAAAGTAAGTAGAGATCGCAAATAAATCCCAAAGCAAAGGAGAGTTAAAGTTGACCCATAATGGTCCTCTCGTATTTGGGTAAGGGAAGAAAAAGAATACTACCCACATTCTACCTACGTGTATACCTGGAAATAAAGCAGCACACATTACGGCAAATATAGTCATCGCTTCGGCAGCTCTATTTACACCTGTTCTCCATTTTTGTCTAAAAAGAAGGAGAATGGCGGAAATCAAGGTACCTGCGTGCCCAATTCCAATCCACCATACAAAGTTGGTAATATCCCAACCCCATCCTATGGTTCTGTTCAAGTTCCAACTTCCAATACCAAACCAGATGGTCCAAAGGATGCAAAATACACCTCCAGTCATAAAGATCAGTGCAGTTACAAAAGCTCCTACCCAAGCAAGGCCCGGTGCAGTCTCTGTAGGTCTACATAGATCCTCTGTGATTTGATGATACGTTTTATTTCCTGTTACTAAGGGCTCTCTTATGGGAGATACTACTGCGTGGCTCATTTACTCAGTATTTAATTTTTTATCTTTTTCCTAAAAATTTAGGCGTCTAACTTTTCGTCTTTGTTATTAACTCTTGCTTGGTAGAAAACAGAGGATTGTGTATTCACCTCATCTAGCATTCTATATACTAGCGGAGATTTGATCTTGCTGTTCAACTCCCCCTTCTTATTGTTTCTATCACCAAAAGTAATAGCACCTGTAGGGCAAGCAGTTTGACAAGCCGTCTTCACATCGTAATCTCTCAATCTTCTTCCTTCAGCCTTTGCAGTCAATTTTCCTTGCTGCAATCTTTGTGTACAGAAAGAACACTTCTCAATAACTCCTCTAGATCTAACCGTAACGTCTGGGTTAAGTACCATTCTTACGATATTATCAGTATAGTACGCTGGATCTTCATTGTTGATGTCATTTTGGTTACCACCAAACAAATCAGCACTTGTATAATCCAACCAGTTAAATCTTCTTACTTTATAAGGGCAGTTGTTTGCACAATATCTTGTACCTACACATCTGTTATACGCCATTTGATTGAGACCTTCACTACTGTGGTTGGTTGCGTTTACTGGACATACGTTTTCACAAGGAGCGTTATCACAGTGTTGACACATCACTGGTTGGAAAACCACATTTGGATTTTCTGCCTCACCATAGTAATATCTATCTATTCTTAACCATGTCATTTCATGGTGACGTGATACCTCTTTATTACCGACTACTGGAACATTGTTCTCAGCCATACAAGCAACTGTACAAGCACTACATCCTGTACATGAGTTCAAGTCGATGTGCATACCCCAATGGTGACCTTGGCTATACAACTCAGCACTATATTCTTCAAAAGGATAAAGCGTTGCATCATTTAAGTGCTTTGCGCTATCTCCTTTCTTCTTCATAGTTGCAAGCAAATTGTCTATGTTAGAAAGGCTGTCTCTGAAGACAACTGTTCTGTCTGTAAGTGATCCTTGATAACCGTCTACAACAGCTCCTATATCTACCTCATCGACATTTACTTCTTTTCCTTTGTAGGTTCCAGTAACACCGTATGTATGGTGGTATTGAACACTACCAAATTCTTTATTTTCTCCTACGATAGTAGATACTTCCGCACCTGCAGCAAAGTATTGTGTGTTGCCATCTGCATCGATTGAACACCAAGGGTAAACATTCTTACCTACATCTCTTCCTGCTTTACCCACTACAGATCTACCATATCCAAGACCTATAGAGGCGGTACCATCCATTTGTCCAAATTGAGGCACTGTAGAATACGTTTGACCCTCTCCTTTGTAGGTTACAGTCAAATCATCTGCTATACCTTTTACTACTTTTTTACCTACACCATTGAATCCGTCAAAGCGACCTTTAGATTCATTCCAAGTAATTGGTACAGAAAGGTAATTGCCCCATACTGTTCTCATAACTGGATCTGGCATTTCTATCAACCATGGGTTGTTGGCATACTGCCCATTACCCATATTTACAGTCTCAAAAAAGCTAAGTTCAAAAGCAGCACCTGATGGCTTAGTGATAGCACCTGACCCAACACTTACACCTCCTCCAGTCGCACTACTTGCAGATGTACCAGAATAAACACCATTGCTCAATGCTTCATCCCAGAATTGTCTTCCAGAACTGAAGCCTGCAGCTGATGCCATCCCGTTCCAACTTTGCTTTAAGAAGTCATAGTATGGACGATCTGCTTTTGCATTAAAGTTTGGACTCTTCGCTAACATAAGCAAAGAACACTCTGCTTGTCTTGTATTAAATAAAGGTGCTATTGTAGGCTGAATAAGAGAGTAATGTCCTCTCTTCGCTTCTACATCACCCCATGCTTCTAAGTTATGATGATTAGGTAAAACATAATCACAAAGGGAAGTCGTCTCGTCCATAGAAAGGGCGAAAGATACTTTGGTTCCGACCTTTGCCAATGCTGTAGAAAACGCTTTGCTGTTAGGAAGGTCGAAAGCTGGATTAGCATTGTAGAACATTACTGCGTCTACTGATCCTGCTGCCATCTCAGCCACCAAACCTTGAACCTCTGCATCAATACCTTGTCTCTGATAAGAAACAGCACCAAAGTCCATCGTAGATCCATATGAACCCAAAATGTC
>CALJVI010000301.1 GCA_937974575.1 uncultured Saprospiraceae bacterium
AAGGATTCTTGAATAGCGGAACGTTCATTAAAGCTTCCTGTAGCTTTTAAGTGCTGATGCAAATGTGGCGCAAGCTGTGCGAAAAGAATAAACCTATCGGGCAATGGTTCTTTTAAAGCAAGCTTCAAACTCAGCTCATCAAAGTGTCCTTCGTAGTGTAGTTTATAAAGCAGAAAATTGCGTTTCTTTAGAAATCCTGCCTGATCTTGACCCGGAAATATTTTGCCGGGAGCATTAGGCAAAACTGCAATAGACGCAATTTCTGACCAAGATAATTGATCTGCTGGCTTTTGGAAATACTTCCATGAAGCAGAACAAAAGCCCACCACATTCCCACCAAAAGGTGCATACTGACCATACATGGCTAAGATCTCCTCCTTAGTATAGGCCAGTTCTAAGGCAAAGGAAATCAGGATCTCCTTGATCTTTTGTTTATAATTTCTGGATTGATTTCCTTGCTGTATTCTAGCGACTTGCATGGTTAAGGTAGATCCTCCGCGTACGATGTGACCCGCTTTGTAATTGTCTCTAACAGCTTTGGCAATGGAAACAGGATTCACCCCAAGGTGATATGGAAAGTAGGCATCTTCAAACAACAAGACTGCCTCTTTTAGTTTCTCTGGCATAGTCTCCTCACAATGCATACGCCACTGTTCATCTGCAGCTACACTCGCATTGATGATGTGCCCATCACGATCATATAGGACATGAGCAAAATCCTGATCAAATGACAGTGTCTTACCAATGCCAAATAGGACCATTACAGTTAGGACTAAGATCACCAATGATATGCTTAAAATTCGCCTCATTCTATATGATTACTTACTTTTTGTAGTATTTACTTCAGTCCAAAATCCTTGTGTTTTTGCATTGATCTCTCCATCGTACATGGCTTCTGCAAATACAGAGGGTACCCAATACTTGCCTTCATAAGTCGCATTGATCAAGTATCTAAACTCTTTAGATTCTCCTTTTCCCAGTGTGAAGTAAGTATAAATACGATCATCACGAATGTCCTTATAATCACTGGAACTGCCTTCATTAAATTTGATATCCGAGTGCAAACGGGTATTGATGATCTCACATCCAGGCGGCATTATCACACTGAGGGCCATATTATCATACTGCATACGTAGGCCAGGATGCTTCACTTTTACACTTAAGGTATAGTCTTGCCCTTGACTCAGATTTTTGAAATCTACAGCACGTCCATCCGTATCTTGATAAGTAACTTCCATCTCCAGATCGCTGGCCTGCTCTGGACTTTCATCTCTGATTGGAGTTCCAGAGGTAATTAAAGAAGCGTATATCTCCGCTCCACCCTTATTCTCTAGCTGGATACTTTTGTTTGTATTTTCTGCTACTTCAATATCAAGCTCTACCGCCATATCCTTTACGATTTGTTCCAGCAATAATTTATTATCCATGCTGACCTTGAAAGCTACTCCATCTTCTACTTTGTCCAGATCATCGACAAAGAGTGCAAAGCCGATCATACATTGTGCGATCTCTTGGGTACTCAAAGATCGCCTTTTATCCTTTGTGAAATAAGGGACCAGTTCGTCTACTACTTTCTTGGCCATCAGCTTATCGCCTCGCTCCATGAGAATACGCAGGATGAGTGCTTGGTCTCTAATTTCGCTGCCGAAGGTATGACTCAATTCTCTGTATGACTGAACACTGGTACTGGCATTTTTAGTAATCAGATTGGCCGCATCTTTCTCTCCAACTAAAGTCAAAGCATGAGCCAAGAGCCACTTACTAGAATTACTTAAATTGGGCACTAAGCGCAAGCGATTCATCGCACCAAAATTTGGACGGCCAGCTAAAACAAGGGAATACAAACGATACGCTTGGTCAAGATCAAGACTTTGCAAGTACCTATTGTTATTGTAAGACGGGATCACCCATCGGTCAGCAGCCTTATATTGATAGCTTATGGCATTGTCTAGCATTTTGGTGGGAATATCATAGCCCATCCCTTTGGCTTCCACCAAAAACTGAATGGCATAGCTGGTGCCCCAAGCATTGGACTTATTAGATCCAGGCCAATATGAAAAACCACCGTCGCTTTGCTGTAAGACTCTGAGTCGTTGTATCACTGCTTTAAATCGTTGTCTGAAGGACATCTTTTGTAGGTCAGTCAAGATGTTCATTTTGTTCAAATATATCTGAGGAAAAACCGCTGAAACGGATTGCTCCAAACAACCATGAGGATATCTAGACAATTGATCTACATAGGGCTCAAATGAAAAATTCAAACCACGGCTCACCGATATATGTGCTTTGTTGGTGCCTGCCATACCAAATGTTTTCAATGCCATGTCGGAGGTCTTACCAGCCTCGGTCAAATAATTTTGAGATTTGGTAAGGGCAGCCGAAGAAGGTCGAAGATCTATCTGTATTTTCTCTACTGTTTTTTCATTTCCTGACACTGCTGTTATTTCAAAATCCAATACACCTATCTCTTCTGGAGTGGTTACATCAAATGACAAATCCTGTTCTCCTATTTTTTCAAATTGAATATCCTGTGAGCTTCCATTTTTGAAGACATCTGCATTAAGGCACTTCACGGATACTTTTACATCCTTGATATAATCCTTCATGGCAAAGACCGTCACTGGTAGTTTTAACTCCTCCCCAGGTCCTAATACACGAGGAAGTGTGGAATACAGCATGAGTGGTTTCAATACTTTTGACTCCGCCTGCGTTTTCCCAAAAGCTTGGCCACTGGTAGCAATGATCATAGTACGCACGGAGCCAACGTATTCAGAGATTGTTTCCGAATGATTAGCTACTTCTCCAGCTTCGAGTATGAAAGGCCCCTTAAACTTGACAGTTGGTTTGAATCTTTGCGCTTGAGCTTCATTGGATATACCACCCGCTTCATCCCCACCGACTGCCAATAGAGACTTGTACTCACCCAAAAAGCGGTGGAAAATGTCTCTATACATATCCCAAGTTTTGACATTCAGTGCCTCTTTGGAAAAGAAATGCTGCCAAGGATTAGGCGTAGAAAACTGTGTCAAATCCAATAGTCCTTCATCTACTATAGCTATGGTATAAGCCATTCGTTTGCCTGATTTTTCCTTGACACGGATATTAAATTCCTCATCCGTTCTAAGCTCCTCTGCAATTGTCAACTCGGGTTCGATAATCGTCTCAGGAGCAAAGACTTGGATCGCCTGCACCCCAAACAATCTGAGTGGCCTATGACTCGTATGCTGGTCGTATGCAGCTATATAATGCACATGTACATATGCGTTAGGCGCCATACGTTCGTCTACACTAATAGCTACTGAGGTCGCAGATTGACTGCTGGCATTGTACACTTCATTGTGGAGGATAGATCCACCATTTTCTACTGTCACCAGATATTTTCCCTGTGATGCTGGCGGCAAATCAAACTCCAAGACGTCACCAACTTTGAATTTACTAGGTTCTACTAAGAAGGGTAAAACTTCTACTTGATCCATTTCGTCAGCATCAGTGTTTCTGCTATTGGGATCATAGACGTAGACTTGGCGAGATACCGAATGACCAGATTTTTTGTTCTTAATATGAATCAGTTTTCTACCATGTCCCTCGATGCTGTATGGTTTTCCCGTCTTTGATACCCTTATCGTTTCTTTGGAACTCTGTGACTCAAATTGGCTTTTTACTGCCGCGTAGTTGAGATTATTACGACCGTATTGATACCACCAAGTATGGGTAATGTGATAAATAGTTACTTCTACTTCGCCATCTACTTTGCTCCCCAGTTCATCTACACATAACAATTGTATATTCTTTCCAGACTCTATTGTAAAACCATTACCTGTAAAATTGTTGGGCCACTTCACACCTATATACTCCTTGTATGGCGACAATTTAATTGACTTTACATCTGTACTAAAGGCGCCTCCTTTTTCAAAACTTCGCAGCCTAAAACTCAAGCGCATTTGCGAAGGATAAGAACTGTTATCTTGCAAGGGAATACCAAAAATCACCTTACCATCTGCATCGGTTTTTTGAGATTTTATCATACCAAGATCTGGGCTGTAGTGCTTATACGGATCATTGAAAGTAAAATTCTCAAAGTACTCTCCAAAAGGGTTCAACAAAGAAATCTGTTTCATCGAGACCTCTGTCGCTAAGTCCTTAGCTTCTAGACCATGCATCCATTTTACTTGTAGGTCCACACTTTTTGAATCATCGACTTTCAACAACTTCTCATTGGCAAAATCCATTTTAAACTTCAGTCTATTGGGGCGGATGGTTTCTACACGGATAGGATGGTTGTGTTTTTCATTTCCTATCGTAACCACCATTTTCCATAGACCTGTCGGAGCATTCATATCGGTATTGAACCGGATGTCGAACAGGCCCAATTTATGATCCGTCACTGTCCACTCATTGATCACTCTCCCGCGAGGATCCTTAAGCTGTGCTTTTATCGGAAACTTACTGGGAAGATTATCCTTTTCATCAAAATATATACATTGTAGAAAGATCGAATCCCCTGGTCTCCAAACATCTCTCTCTCCGTAAAAGAACAGTTTAGATTTGGAACCCCAATTTTTTCCTTCTACTTGAAAAGTACTGAGGGACAGTGCTTTATCGTCAGAAACATGCATGTACACGGCTTGCCCGTTAGGCGCATGGGCCTTTACCAGAAATGGCACCTCCTTAGTATTTAAGTACACCGTACCTGCACTATTGGTCAATGCAGACACTAATTCATTTCCTTGATAATCATACAAACTAATTTTTGCATTCCCGATAGTTTCCGCATCAGAAATTCTAGATGCATAAGCAAAATAGCGTTGTTTTTCTGGCTCATACTTTAGGACTAAACCCACATCTGTACACATCAACAATCTCTGATCTTGTATTGCATTAAAATAATTGGAGTTGCAAGGATTGGTGTTGGAATCAAAATAGTTGGGTTCATCATTAAAGTGCATTCCACTCGAATAGCGGTAATTATATTCATCGTAATAAACCGTGTATGACTGATCAAAATTGATGCGATCCACCTGGTCTTGATATCTTGCTACGATGGGTTCTTTGCATGGATATGCATTCAACTCTGTAGGAATACTTAAAAACAATTTATACAAAGCTCTAGGCTCTCTTTTTACTACAGAAGCCAAATCTACCATATGCACCGACTCATTAAACAGGTCATCCTCCTTTAAGGTGTAGACCGTATCCAAAATGATTCTTCCAACTTTTTCTAAGCTTTGTTGCTGCCCGAGGCTGTACCTATTATCTTGAAAATATTGATGTACATTTTTTTCATATACTTTGAGCAATCTCAATCGAAAACCACTGGTAGATACCATCTTTATGGGCACTTTCCATGAGTTGTTAGGCGGAAGGATATGTCCCTTTTCTGCAAACTGTACAAAAGGTACTGGAGGACTATAGAATACCTGTTCCTTAACTTTATCTTTAAAAGGAAATCCGCCTTCATTTTTTATACCTGGCAGAATCTCTAAGTCATAATAGCCATATTTGTTATTCGCAAAATAGATGTCAACTTTATTAAACTCAATTTTAGTTTGCAAAATCTTTCTGCCTTCGACTTTAATCAATCCATCCAAGTTTTGGTTTTTATCCAAGGGATCAGAAAAGTAAATCGTAAGCCGATCATTGTCTTGATTTTTCAATCGCATATAAGTGAAGTCTGCTTTTGAAGGGATGATGAGTTCATGCGTTGCTGACTCGTCCTCTCCTATTCCTGCCATGGATAGCTTTACTTTTATCACCTCTTGTTTGTCCGTTCGCTTTATATTCTTGATGGTAAAAAATGACTTTTTAAACTTGTTGTCATGGTTCCACTCAATATCCAAATTTTGATTTCTTTGAGTTGCCGAAAATCCAGATTCCAAAAATTGCTTATTGGGTTCGCAGTCTTCATAGGCAATGTGCCCCTTGTATTCTACACTCTCCATAGATTTAATCTCAGGATGTGAAGCATGAAAATTCCATACCTGCACTTTCCTTTCTATAGGAGTCTCAAAGTACTGCAACGCACTTGGCACCTCGGTCAATGCCCCCAAGTGAAACCTTGCTACATACTGCTGATTATGTTCCAATTTTGGTCTATTGAGGATCACGGCATTCCGCTTTTTGTTGTAGTATGCTCCAGCAGCAACAGCAGGTTTGAGTACGAGGACTTCTTTCCAATTTACTTTCTCTAGCTTTAGCGGATCGGGCGTAAAACTCAATCCGATGACAATCTGTCCGCAAGCAGAAATGGGCTCTGCGGTATAGCTAGAGATATAACCGTTGAAGTCATCAATTTTTTCAGAGACATTCGTCTTACATGATAAAAATATTGAAAATAAAAGAAGAACTAATAGTTGGTTTTTGAAGAATGACATAGCTGATATTTTCACTAAAGTTAGTAACAAATATAAGAAAGCAAATCAACCTTATAGTATCCGATGCAATTCGTCGAGCATTTGTACTGCTTCTTCTATTATTTGTAATTGGAATAATGATTTGGGGCCATGCCGACAGAAAAAGTCGACACCGGGCT
>CALJVI010000302.1 GCA_937974575.1 uncultured Saprospiraceae bacterium
TTTTTGGCGACACAGCGTGTTTTAGAAAGTTTGATGGTATTGATATGAGCAAAGTGTTTTCGACATATTTTAGTGCAGTAAGGTTGCTCTTCTTTAAATGGAAGTCTTGGGTAGTAGTATGCATAGCCAATTTGATATTTGCATTGCTCATTGCTTTACCCTTTGGTAGATTATTGGATAAGCTGGGTGCGCATAGTGAGGCCCCACTCATGGGTTTGTCTAGGTTTGATATGGATTTTATCGCCGATGTGATCAATAACTATGGTTCTGAATTGCACTTGCTGATTGGGCAAGTAGCGCTTTATGGTGGGCTATACCTCTTGTTGAATATCTTTTTGTCTGGTGGCGTTATTGAGTCTTATGTACATTTGTTTGGGCGATTCAGCTTGAGCGATTTTCTTTCCAATAGTGCCAAGCATTTTTGGCGATTGCTAAGGTTGGCTTTGTATTTTATTGGTACTCAAGTATTTGTTGCGGTTGTACTGTTTTCTATATATACTAAGTTGGGCATGTCTCCATTTGAGTTGGAGTCGGATACGGTATTGGTTACCCGTACTAGAGTGATGGGTACTATTTTTATAGCCGTGATGGCCTGGGTAGATATGGTCAATGAGTATTGCAAAGTCAAAGTGGTCGTATCCCCTGAAAAGCGATTTATATTGCCTCAACTGATCGGTATGAAGTTCTTTTGTTTAACTCACTTCTTTCGGATTTTCTTTTTGTTCCTACTATGTGTTTTGACATTTTTGGCCATTCTTGGTTTGTACTCGATGATCAATAATGTGTTTACCATGCAGAGCACGGGGACTATGGTCTTGGCCTTATTGATTGGGCAGATCTATATTTTCTTTAGAGTAGGTACGAGATTGCTTTTTACCAGCGCAGCTACGGATTATATGCGTAGCCATGAATGGGGAGCCTAAACCCCTCTATTTTCTCTTTTTGGTATGTTTTTCGACTATTATAATAATAGAGTAAAGCCCAATAGGTTAATGATGCCCTATGGCTAAATAAACTAATATATATCAAGATGAGAAAGAGTATACTTACCTTAGTGTTCATAGCTAGTATTCAGATGTTGTCCTTTGCACAGCAAGGATCTATGGACATCAATCCAGAAGCTAATATGAAAGCAGTACAAAAAATAGCTGACGAAAAATCTGACATTACAGGTACTTTTGCCAATGCAGGTGGTTGGAATATGTTTGTGGATGATACTAAGTTGGTGATAGAAGGCGAACCCATAAAAGAATTTGCCAATCCTGATATGCAAAGCCTCTTGAGATCTGGTTTTTCTTTTGCTAAGAAAAATAAATCAAAGAATGCTTGTTACAAATACCGTATCGTTGCTAATGCAGGCGGAAAACAGAAGATGTTTTTATACGCTTGCGGACAGTAGTAGGTCGTAATCATTTTTTGTGATTTTATACCAGGCGGCATCTGCGATACCATCGCAAGTGTCGTCCTTCCAGTATTGCATTCCCACTTTTTGTAGTATTCTGATAGAGGCTATATTTGCTTTTGCACTTCTACCTACGATCTCCGGGATGCCCAATTGTTCAAAGCCGTATTCAATACATGCCTTGGCACATTCGGAAGCAATGCCGCAGCCCCAGTATTCTTTTTTGATTCTGTAGCCGAGATCTATCATTCCATCAGTGTGTTTTTTTAATCCGCACCAGCCTAGATACTTTTTAGATTTTTTATCTACAATGACCCAGCGTCCGAAGCCATGCTTTGTGAAGTGATCATAGTTTTGGATAAATACTTTAGCTTCTTGTGGATTCGCGAATGGAGGATCTCCGGTGTATTTGATTACTTCAGGATCGGCATTGAGTGAGTACATGTCTTGAGCATCCTCAATTGACTTTTCTCTTAGGTAAAATCTTTCTGACGTGATGATGGCTTTCATATCTTGCTAAGCATATTTTCAATCACAGTGTACATTTTATCAGCGGCAATATCCCAACTGAATTTTTGTCTCTGAATTTGTCCTTTAGCTATGAGTTGTTGCGCTAAGTTTTTGTCTGCAATGACTGTACGCATGGCTGCTCCCAGCTGCTCCACACTTGTCGGATCTACCAATAGACCTGCCTCGCCAACTACTTCGGCCATAGAGCTTCCTTTGGAGGAGATGACAGGCACGTCGCAGTGCATAGCTTCCAGTACTGGTACACCAAATCCTTCAAATAGAGAAGGGTAGACTAGGGCTTCAGTGGATGCCATTAGTTTGGCCAATTCGCTATCTTCTACAAATCCTAAAAACTGAATGTTGTCTTTGTAGGTACTAGCTTCGTAAGCTTCTTTTATAGTGTCTGTTTTCCAAGCATGGCGTCCAGCGATCAATAATTGAGTATCGGGAAATTCTTTTGCCACATAGTCAAAAGCTTCGATGATCCTACGTATGTTTTTGCGAGGTTGTACAGCACCTACAAAAAATAGATAAGGCTTGCCATTGGAATGTTTTATCCGAGTAGCTTTCTTGTCCTCACTGCTGAGGGCTTGGAAGATCTGTCTACAGCCATTGCCAACCACGCTGATATTTTGCTTCTGTACTTTTGGAAACTGTTGTTGCAGATCTTGAGCACCGTGCTCAGAAACGGAGATAATATGTGCTGCTTTGGCTACATACTGCGGAATATACTTTTTGTAAAATTGGAGCACCGTGTTAGGGATCTCATTTGGGTAATGCAAATATGCCAGATCGTGCAGGACATAGATGCTTGGCACGTCAGTCTTGACAGACAGGTGTCCATCAAATGACAAGAAAAGGTCTGCTTTCTCTCTTGCGAGAATGCGAGGGATAGCATGTTCAAACCAGAAATACCACAGGATAGGATGCCGTGAAGGCAGCCATGTTTTAATAGAGCGTACATTGTCTGCAAAGATGTACTCTGGCGCTAATGGGCGGTCATGAATAAATAGAAATTCGTGTTCTGGATGCTTGCGTACTATGCGGGAAATGATCTCATAAGTATACCAACCTACTCCCTCAAATTTATCCTTGATTAAAAATCTTACGTTTACCGCTATGCGCATTTCTTATCTTCTGTGTAGTTGGCTATTTGAAATTAATTGCAAGATATTCAATTTCGGAAGTCTTAGCTGTTTTAAGGCATTCGAAAATAGAACCGCTCTATAATCCCTCTGATTTAGTCATAATGACACTATTAATCAGTATTCTGATATGGTATTATGTGTTTGAATGATATATTTAAAGGGTATTATGTGGTTTATAAGTCAGGATTGTAAAAATGACGTAAAGTTGATATTTTGGAGCATTAGCCAGTTTTCTACATAGATATCTACTATCTTAGAATCAAGAGGTTCATAAAATTAGAGAGATATGTCAAAAAAGCACTCCGATAAGCTGTACAAGCTTGTCAAATCACTAAGCACTGCTGAGAAGCGCTATTTTAAAGTAGTTGCCAACAAGAAAGGTGATGCCACCAATAAGTATTTGATTCTTTTTGATGCTATAGATGCTCAAGAGAAATTCGATGATATTGCGCTTATGCATAAAGTCTATGATAGTGAAAATATCAAAAGTAGAAAGTATTCTGAGCTCAAAGGATATTTGTTTGAAGTGATACTTAAAACGCTGCAGTCTTATGATGAGCGCTCTTCGGTATTCAATAAAATTTCAAACCTCATGAATAATGTAGATGTACTCTTTAAGCGAGGGCATATGCAGCTGTGCAAAGACGAACTAAAGAAGGCTAAGAAACTGGCTCTCCAATATGAAGAATTCACCACACTGTATGAGATCCTCAAATGGGAGAAATGGATTGCGCATACTATGATCGATGTAGAATTTTTGCAAGACGAGTTAGGAAGAATTGCAGATGAGGAGGCTGTATATATTGAGCAACTCAATTTGTTGTCGCAATATCGAAATCTCTTTTTGGAATTGTATATAAAGATCAAGAGTGGTGGCAAGATCGAAGATGTGCAGCACATTGTGAATAACGAACTCATAAAAAAGGAAAACTTCAATTCTCATCGCACTTATGTGTTATACTATAGAACGAAAGCTTTGCTTGCATATTTGCAAAGAGATGAATATGGATTTCACAATTACTCCAAAGGGCTTATTGAGATCATGGAGTCTAAACCGCACTTCTTAAAAGTGGAAGTAGCAGAATATATTTCGGCATTGCATAACTATTGTGTTAGTTGCGGTAGTAAAAGAGACTATGACGAGCTTTATATAGCTAATGAAAAGTTGAAAACCATAGTACCTCTTAACATGGATGATAAGATAAAAATTCATAGGCAGTATATGCAGACATTTTTTGTTGCGTGTATTAATACTGGGGAATTTGAAAGAGCAAAGGGTAGTCTTAAAGCTCATTTCAAGACGATCGCTACATTCAGGACAAATATTTTTGAAGATCATCAATTTTATTTTCACTATGCCTATATACATTTTGGTTGCGGAGATTTTGACAGCGCACTATATCATCTGAATAATTGGCTTAATTTACCAAATACGATCGAAAGTCCTAACTTACAAATGTTGTCAAGAGTATTCAATTTGATTTTGCATTATGAATTAGGGAATACCATTCTGTTAGAATCTCTAATCAAGTCTACTTATAGATTTTTGAAAAAGGGGAATAGACTGCAGGAAGTGGAAAAGGCCTTCTTGTCTTTCATCAATTCGGTAATCAAAGTCCAAGGTAAGAAATCGCAGATGGAGCGCTATCAAAAATTCAAAAACCACTTAGAAATTATAACGAGTTGTAATGAAGCAAGAATTAGTTCTTTCGATCTGATGGCTTGGGTAGATAGTAAATTGCTTAATGTGGAATTTGCTGAAATAGTGAAAAACAACTTGAATAAGCAGCGAATCAAAGTGGCTTAGTTGTCTGAATAACTAAACTGGAGTAATTATACATAACTCTAAAAAAGGAATGCTTGGATCAGGAACCTGAACCAAGCAATTTTTTTCTTTCTGTAGCTAAAAAGAAGTGTTTTTACTTCGATTTAGTGGTGACACTGGAAGTGTATCTAATGATATGATCATCATCAATGATACCACCTCTACCCCAAGACCATGAGCTGACACCTCCTCTATTTCTTCTACCTCCTACAACTTTCAATTGCTCTTCTTTTCCTAATTGTTCTGCTTTGTTAGCTAAGTCATCGAAACTCATTTTTTTGCCTGTCATAATTTCTTGTTTTAAGCTTAAGTAATAGTACCTACACCAATATAAGGATTTTTGACGAGTCAAACTGACAAGAATTATGCAAAAGTCAGGATTCTGAGCCCTGCTTGAGTGATTTTATAGTCTCCCATACCAGAGGAGATTCATAGCCTTTGGAAATGGCAAACTTTGCAGCTTTTCCTACTTCTGCAAAACTGGGATTATCGCCTAATCGCTTTGATAAGATTACTTCAAGCATTTCGATGTATTCCTCTTCATCTATTTGCTGCAGTCCTTTTTTGATACAGTAAGCAGAGACTTTCTTGAATTTGAGGTGAGAGGTGATCTTGTAGCGGCCCCATTTTTTCATTCGATGTTTGCCACGTGCATAGGACTCTGCAAAGCGTTGCTCGTTTAGAAAATCATTATCGATCAGGTCTGTGATGACCCTTTCCAATTCGTCGCCATAAATACCCAGATCTAATAGCTTGCTGCGAACCTCCGAGTGACAGCGATCTTGGTAAGCACAATAGTGCTCTAGCTTTTTTAATGCTTCCTCATAGGTAAGGTACTTTTTATATTTCGCCATCTGATCGCAAATGTACAAAAAGACAAATTACAATAGGCTAGCTTTTGTTGCGGAAGGCCGCAGGCCTGGAGCTCGACAAACGGAGTGCGTAGGAGCAAGAGATGGTAGTGGTACTCCGACCGTAGGAAGGAGTGGGAACGAACAGCTCGGTCATGCCCTTGGGCCATGATGATCCCTCCCAAAACAGGCTCTTCTATTTTATTATATTTGCAATGACGCACACTAACTATGACTAAGAAAGAATTAATCAAACTGAAGGCTGCCCGTCTGTTTAGGCTCAAG
>CALJVI010000303.1 GCA_937974575.1 uncultured Saprospiraceae bacterium
GAGAATTTGATCAGTGGATTGATCCTGTCTGAGACGGATGTGATACAGTATATGCGTATCGTAGACAATTGTAATGCATTCAGTAAAAAGAGTTTTTTGCATGGTACGACGGAGAATGTAAGTATATGCAATCAGTTTAGCAATACCCCAAAATTTCCGAGTTTAGCAAGTATGAATGTATGTAGCAGTGATAGTTTGAAGGCTACGACTAACCGAATATTTGAACAGCAGCTGGGTGCTTTTAATTTTGATTTTGCAGTGGGTCCCAACATATCACTTCATGAGAAGGAGGAGGAATATGATGCAAATAATTTTGTGACCAATATAGCAGACGTGCAGGAGCAGGCTCGCGCGCAGTACAATCGCTTGAGCAATAATCGTATTTTTAGTGTGGCCAATAGTCTGAACCATTATGTAGATGCAAAAAGTGATACTGTACAAAATAATCAAGACCTTATTTTATTGAGTAAGCTGAGTGAACTGGGACTTTCAGGTTTAATGATAGGGCCAGATTTTTTCTTGGATAGAGATTTTGCGGATCAGCCATTTTCTTTTTTGAAAGAACACCTGCATCTGAAGTATGGGTATGACGGATTGATGATGTCTAGGATCAAAAACAGCAGTGTATCAAAATTGCTACATGTAGGCGTCGATATGATACTCGTAAAGGATGTAAGAAGACATGCCGCCAAGCTCAAAGAGCTGTATGTGGATGGAATATTGACAGATGCTATACTAGATGAAAAAGTAGCTAGAATACTAAAGTCCAAAAATTGGATAAAGAAAAATAAGAACGGCCGTCAGATGGATGTGGAGACCGCAAACTTTTTGGCGCACTATGATGAATACGATTTTCTGATTAGATCTTTGCACGAACAATCTATCGTCTTGACCAATAACCATGAGGCATTAATTCCTTTAAAGAACTTACAAAAAAGAACCTTCACCATCCATAATCTCGGTAAGATGGATGCAAGAATATTTACCGCAACATTTAAGAAATTTGCTGACGCAGCATATTATCAGCGCTATGATCATGTCAATGAAGTGCTTGATTTGGCTAGCCTTTCTGAAGACTTAGGGACGACCAATGTTTTCCTTTTTGATGGAGAGGCATTGACAGCAGCTGAAAGACAGGAGACCGTAGATAAAATAAATGCCATTCAAGAAAGTCAGTCGATAGTGATAAATTTTGGAGATCCAAAGTACCTCGCACCTTTTGCTAAAAAAGTGAGTAGCTTTCAAATTTTTGACAACGTAGAATTTGCTCAATCGGGTGTTGCTCAATTGCTGTTTGGTGGCTACCACAGTGTTGCTCAGCTTAATGATAATGTAAATGAATTTATCAAAGCCAACTCAGGACTGAGTATTCCAAAAATAAGATTGAAGTACTCCGATCCAAGAGAAGTAGGAATAGATCCGACAGACTTGGTAGGTATAGATGCTATAGTCAATTCGGCTATTGATAATGAGGCTATACCGGGCTGCCAAGTACTGGTTGCTAAAGCAGGAAAGATTATTTACTCAAAAGGATTTGGATATCAAACCTACTATAAGAATAATAAGATAGGCACTGAGCAAATGTACGATCTAGCGAGTGTATCTAAGGTGGCAGGCACGACTATGGGTGTAATGAAAATGAATGAAAGAGGCCAGCTTAGTTTTACAGATAAGCTCAAGGATAAACTAGATATCGGTAAAAAATCAAGATTGAAGTATATCAAAATACGTGATCTGCTTTTGCATAGATCTAATCTGCAACCCAATATGCCAATTTCGGATTTTGTAGCAGTAGAAGATACTATGCTCTACTCGTGTCAAGATTTTTATTGCTACCAAAAGTCCGACAAGCATTCTCAAGTAATCGCAAAAGATTTTTATATCAACAAATTGCAGATCGATACATTATGGGATAAAGTCTATGGTCTAAAGCCTTATAAGAAATCAAAATACCGATACAGCGATGTCAATTTTAATCTACTACAAAAAGTAGTTGAACAAAATACCAATCAAAAGCTTGATGCCTATTTGGATTATCAATTCTACAATAGGCTTGGATTGAGACGTTGCCAATATAAACCTTTGGAGAGGCATGCAATCAGCCAGTTGGTTCCTACCGAATTTGATAAAAACTGGAGACAGCAAGTGGTTCATGGCTTTGTGCATGACGAAGCAGCTGCCTTACAAGGCGGTGTAGCGGGTTCTGCGGGTCTATTTAGTAATGCAGAGGATCTTGCATCTTTGTTTCAAATGATGCTCAATGGCGGCAGATATGGCGGCGATGCTTTTTTGAAGCAAGAGACGATAGAAAAATTTGTTACTCCACCTTATTACAGCAGGAGAGGATATGGTTTTGATAAACCTAGAGGGAAGTATACCGAGTCTTGTAGTGCCAAGGCTTCGAAAGCAACCTATGGTCATTCGGGATTTACGGGTACCTGTGTATGGGTTGATCCAGAGTCTGATTTGATATTTATTTTCTTATCCAATAGAATCTACCCGGATGTCAACAATCGTAAACTGTTTAAAGATAAATACAGAGGGAGAGTCCATTCTGTGATCTATGATGCCCTGAACAGTTATAAGTGGCAGGATCCAAATCCTTACAAGCCAAGTGTGGAGTCCAAACCCATCCAGTCTTAAATTACAAGTCTGAAATTCGATTGGGGTAATCTGTTATAATTCCATCGACACCAGCGGCTATCATTTTTTTCATATCCTTGATTTCATTTACCGTCCATGGGATGAGCTTCATGCCACGAGCATGAACCTTTTTTGCAAGTCGCTTAGTGACGAAGCGATAATATGGACTATAGATGTCTGGTGTGAAGGATAGCTTATCCATATTCCGATCAAAGCTAGCCAAGTTTTCGATCAAGTAGGCTAGGATGATTTGGTCATTGGCTTTGTGGATTTCTTCCAAGAGATTGATATCAAAAGATTGCAAGTTGCAGCGATCGGTAATTCCTAGTTCTGCTATTTCCTGAAGAACTATTTTTGCATACTCCTTTGGTTGTGGGGTGTATACATTATACCAGCTGGGGAGACTCTTGACTTCTATATCATACCAAGGTAGTGGGAGTTGGTTTGCTATGCAATGCTGATCTACAGCGCTAACCATGTCTTTTAGAGAGGGCTTATAAGCGGGCATGGATTCCTGCTGTGGAAACTTCTTGTGTCCACGGATACCGCAGTCATATTGTTTGATCTCCTCGTAGTTGAGCTGCATAATCCTTATCGTCTTATCTTCAATCTCTGCCAAGGGTCGTCCATCTGGATGACTGCATAGGTGGGCTTCCATCCATGGATCATGAGACACGATGACCTGCTTGTCTTTGGATACGACTACATCACACTCTAAGGTTTGAACATACTCCAATGCTTTGATAAATGCAGGGATGGTGTTTTCGGGCAGCAGCCCTCTACAACCACGATGACCTTGAAAATCGATCTTTTTATTTTGAGTCATTACTGTCTTTTTATGGATACCACAACTGCATAGTAGGGTAAAGGTAAAGCAGCTGATGATAAGTTGTTTCAACATAGTCTATCAAAAATAGAAAATGATCGGAGAAAGAAAGGAATGTGTAGGAAATTTACTTGCACTATTTTGACTATTTTTAATCTTGTTTATATTCACCTATGATTTTGATAAGATTCACACCATATCTATTCTTCATTTTACTATGCGCATGTATGAATCCTAAAGATAAATTAGCCCGCGAGAATTATTATGGTAAGCAAGTGCTCGTAGACAGTTTGCTCCTGGAGCAAAACTTGACTGCTGCTGCGTTCCAAATGAAACTACAAGCATTTAAAGCAGAGCAAATACTAGAGGTCTTTCTGCGTGCTGAGATGGGGGAGTGGAAGCTGGTCAGATCTTATCCCTTCTGTCATTTCTCTGGAGGACTGGGACCAAAGCTAAAAGAAGGGGACCGTCAAATCCCGGAGGGCATCTACAAAGTAGCCGTCTTCAATCCAAAGAGTAAATTTTACCTGTCTCTAGGCTTGGATTATCCTAATGCTCGAGATATGGAGATAGCAGATGCAGACCAACCTGGGTCAGACATCTACATACACGGAGGATGCGCTACTGTAGGCTGTATTCCTATTACCGACGAGAAGATGGCAGAATTATACTTGCTGGCAAAAATGGCTGCTCCAGACATCGACGTTTTAATCCTGCCTTTTAGGTCCACTAATGAAAATAGGAAAATGTATATGGAGCAATATCCTCAATGGGAATCTTTTTGGACTGATCTATTTGAGGATGCAGATCTTTCTTCATAGCTAAAAAGAAAAAAGGACATATAGCTTTCGCTTTATGTCCGATTTCCTTCTTTAGTATTATGTTCTAGGTATTACAAATCCTTATTTTTACTAGGCGTATTTCTTGAAGACTTTCGCTTACGTTTTTTGCTAAGCTTTTCGATTTCTCTATCTACTTCACGCTCCACTTTCTCAATCTCTTTATTGAGCTTTTCTTTGAGCTTGATGCCCCAGTCAGAAATATCAAGATCATCATACGTCTCCTCATCCTCTTTTTTAGAAGTATCTGTATCCTCATTTCCTTTAGAGTCTATTTCCTCATCTTCGTCAAAGTAATCATCTTCGTCATCGGTGATTTCGATTTCATCCTCCTCATCATCATAGATTTCATCATCTTCTTCAGTTTCGGCTGCATCAGTTTCCTCATCCTCTAGATCATCTGAGCTGTCTCCAAAAAAATCATCCATCTCGTCTTCTTCTGAAATTTCTTCCTCCTCTTCTTCCTCTTCAATAATTTCCTCTTCCAGTTCCTCTTCAAGGTCTGCAATTTCTTCTTCTGGAAGATCTGGAAAATCTACATCTGTTTTGCTATTTATGCTTGCCGTTTCCGCCTTAGTAGCTTCACGGTATCTTTCTTGGCCTGCATCCCATAAAAATGGTCTTGGGCTCTTTTGATTTTCATGCTTTTCATCATGTTTGCCTGGATATTCACATCCATTGACACCACAGCTTGGTGAAGCTACATGCTTCAATACTTTATTGATGGTAAAGAATGATGCTGATTCTTTGATGATCAGTAATCCAGTAGCAGCTTCAGAGTGCTTTATGAATCCTATGCTCAATAGAGCGACGAGTGCAATTAATATCTTTTTCATAATGAGGTAATTTTTAAAGTCCGCAATATGTGTGTATGACGGTATGCTTAGTATAAATGTAAACGATTCTAAAGTTAAGAATATTTAAAGCTATGGTATGAAAATGTTAAAATTATTGTTTTACCCTTATTGTAGGTCATAATCTACCCTCAAAATGACATGCCTTGGGGCCTCTATTAGGCCAGGACGTAACGTGTACTCCTTGTTTAGCATATTATTGATGTGCAAACTAGCCTTTATTTTTGGCCAGACTGGGTAGCTTATTCTAACGTTCCAGATCGAGAATGGCTGATTATTAGCAGCTCGATAGTCTTCTAGTCCAGGAATGAAAAAGGCAAAAAGCCGATCTATAGCCTCCATTTGCGAATAGTAGAAGCCTGCGATCCCAATATTGAACTTTTCTGTATCTGTAGCTAGGTCTAGTTTTCCAGTATGCTGATATCGATATTTCAATATGTTTCTTGGAGAGGAACTGGTATTCATTTCTGCTTCCCCAAAAGTCTTAAATTTTGGATCTATATAGGTATATCCAATCAAAGCATTGATCGGAAGTTTATCAAATATTTTACCACCACCTGCTAGATTTAGGTCAAACCCTCGAACGATCGTATTGCCTACATTTTGAGATTGAAAACCGATGGCAATGACATTACTAAAGGTGAATTCCATCATGTCCTTGTACTCTGTTTGAAAAACAGCAAAATCAAGTAGTGCCTTAAATTCATTGATTCGGAGTCCTTGCTTTATGCCCAATTCTGCGGACCAGCCAGATTCGGATTGAAGATCCAGATTAGGAGAAATGGCAAAACCAACTTGAGTGCTGATGTATTTTTCAGCTATAGTAGGGAATCTATACCCCTGCCCAAAACTAGCTCTCAGATAGGTATATGCTCCGAGTTGATAGTTAGCACCCAATCTGAATACCGGTTTAGCCTCTTGGTCTACTCCAGCTGACATCATTACATCATTGATGGGTATAGAGTCTGGCGCGTTGATCTGATTACGTTCATACCTCAGGCCAAGCGATACATTGAGTTTGTCAAAGAATTTTTTATCCACCTGACCATAGACTGCTATGTTGTTGGAGGTGAATTCACTATTGCTAAACAATTCGGCCTTGGACCGTGTATAGGAAACAACCAGACCCGCAGTAAGTACCAGTTCAGATTTCAAAAACCGTCTTTGATATTGGTACTCTCCGTAGGCCAAACTAGAAAAGTTAGATTGATTGTTTTGCACATTATTTTTTACGTCATAATATCTTCCTTGTAGTTTATGCTTGTTTCCTTTTTCATCTGCATATTGGACATATGGATCTATATAGTAGCGCACAGACTCAGATTTAGCGAAGGATCCAGAATTGCCAGTCAGCGCCAAGCTGTCTGAATTTTGCCAGTAAAAAAACGAACTGTTTTTACCATTTCTAAAATTGCCGTTTAGCCCAATAGTCCACTTTTTATCTAGGCGATACCGCAAGCCCAGAGCGGCACGTTGATAGATGTCATAACTGTCTTTATTCCACTTTTGATGATTTCGGATATATACTGATCCTACCACATCCAGCTTCCCAAACTTCTGTTTATGTGTCACATAGGTGCCTATGTCCAAAGGAATAGTATCGGTATCTGTGTTCCACCATTTTTTACCAGCATCTTGCGGTGCATCGTAGACGGTGACAAAACTCGCAATCTTAGTTTCAGGCTCAGACTTCGCATAGTCTGTCCTCAAGTTTATGATTCCATTCATTGCACTCGAACCAAATAGGGCAGAGGAGGCCCCTTTGAGTACTTCTATTTGATTGCTGAGTTCTATAGGGATATCATCCCAGTTGGGAAATCCGGCATCAGATTGTAGAGCAGGTATGTCGTCTACCAGTAGCAGTACCCTGCTGCCCGCACCATAGGAGTATCCAGAGCCGCCTCTTATATTTGGTTGTCCATCTATAATCGTCACGCCAGGCACTTTTTCCAATACTTGATCTAGAGAGGTAGCATTGACTTCTTCCAGTAGTTGAGGCTTGAGCACCTCCATAGAGACCGTGATTTCTCCAAGCGCTTTATCGTATTTGCCGCTGGTCACCGTTGCTGTTTGTAGCAGATTGTCTGAGGGAGTCAGCGATACCATCTTTGTGCCTTCAGCCACCTCTACTGTACTCAAGACATCATACTTGGTCACATAGCCTACATAGGAGGTCTTTATAGTATCGCTTACATTTATACCATCCAAAACATAGTCCCCATTTATATCTGTTACCGTATATATCTGTCCAGACTGCAAGGTAGCACCTATTAGAGGTTCTTCAGTTTCATTGGAGATGACTTGTCCCCTTATGGTATTCTGTGCTACAGCCTTGGAGCTGGACAGAAAAAGGACCAAGCCAATAATCCATAAAAACGTGATTTTCGATCTAAGCATGGCGGAATTTGTAAGTAGTATAGTTCATAGAAAGTCAAAAAATGCAAGATTTGGTCCCAATTGTGGCCGATAAGTGCAGACAAAGAGTTTTCATAACTGTGTTAAAACGGTCTAAGATTGTTACTTTTACATATGATTTTTAGTCATGTACTAATGTAAATAAAAAAAACACAATCATGTACAAAACATTTACCCTTTTCACGCTTAGCCTTTTGATGGGACTAGGTCTTCATGCGCAAAACTGTATACCTGAGGCTATTAATGTCGATACAGCTATCATTTTGCCCGTTCCTTACAATTTTGATAATATGACTGGTGGATTAGATTCCACTTGTGTAGGCTTATTTTATGAGCAAGTGCTTACTACCCTTGTGCCGCAGACTATTCCTTTCGCTGGTCAAGAGTTTTCGATTGATTCTATCTCTATTGATTTGGAGGGTGCCATTGACGGATTACCAGAAGGATTAGATTATGCGTGCAATCCGCCGAGTTGTGTATTCGCTCCGGATTCCCTGGCTTGTTTTGTGATTACGGGTACCACAGATGCTATGGCAGAAGCCAAGACTTATGATTTGGTTTTGCGTATCAAAGCATACAATTTTCTATTTCCTACCGGTGCGACTATTACCTATCCGGACGATTTAGGCAACGACAATGAATCATACTTTATTCATGTATCTGCAGCCGATAGTTGTGATGTGACCGTGTCTACGTCTCAACTTGCCGAGACTTTACAGTCTTCTATTGCGCCCAATCCAGCCCGTGATGTTTTTGATGTAAATATCAATGCTGACCATGCACAAGATGTTCAAATTTTGATCCTTGATGTATTGGGCAAGGTGTATGAACAGATCGACTATTCGATCACTCCAGGTGCCAATACTATTCCATTTGATGTACACCAACTATCGCAAGGAATTTATTTTCTAAGCATAACCAATGGTCAAGATTTTGTTACTCACAAGTTGGTTATTGAAGATTAAGATATTTATTTGGGCGTCTCCGTCTGCCGAAAAAACGGACAGACGGACGGGCTATTCAGGGGTCCGCTGTCGCTCCCGTATGTAGTCTGTCAAAAAGGACAGCCTACACACCTGAGACTGAAAAGTCTCAGCCCTTACTATCCCTGACGCAAAAAAAAAGAGCATTGATCTTCATTCTAGATCAATGCTCTTTTTAGTTTTATACAACTATTTGCTTAGTTCATCTTCACAAATCGCTTATTCATTACCCTGTTGTCAGCCGTAAAGAATTGAACCATATAGATTCCCTCTGCATAATCTGAAACATCAAATTGCATCATCTCTGAAGCACTTTTTTGCGCTAAAGATCTGCCTAGGTTGTCTATGATATGTATTCCGATTACTTGATTTGGAATGTTGCTAATATGGATTAGATCTCTAGTTGGATTTGGACTAAGAACCACATCATCAATTAAAGTATAGTCAACATGATCAGTAAGACATGCAGGCTTTTCAAATCCTTGCTCAACACAACAAAAGTCGTTGGACGTTTCAATGCAAATCTTTATGTATTCCAATTCTGTCGAATCGTTAGCAATTGCGCCAAATACATTCAGCGGAAGCGTGCTTGTAGATGCACTATTTATCAACTCTCCATTGATGTAGAAAGTGAATGGCACAGTCGCACCTGGCGCTACATCAAAATCTACAGACATAGAATATTCATTATCACCAATACATTCGATATTGAATATTTCAATATTTTCAATTACACAAGGAATCTCATTGGTGTCAGAACAATCCACAGCACCTAGTTCAACAAATGCTTGGCAATTGTCATTTTGAGAATCACTCACAACAAATTCCCACTCATCGTTAGAGCTTGGATCTAGTGGTCCTATTACAGCAGGCTGTTGGTTCGCACCATAGAAGCCATAGTTTTCACCATTTCCACTAATGTTCACCTCACCGCTGGTATTTTCTGCATCATAGTATACATAGAAGTATGCTCCTACTAGACTATCGCACTCTGTTTCAACTTTTACATTGTCGATAAAGCACTCCATAGTATCTTCACACTCTACTTCTCCTAATTCAAAAACAGCTTGACAGTTGAGATTAAATGAATCACGCACTACAAATTCCCAATCATCTTGAGATCCAGGATCCAATGGACCTAGTACTATTGGCTGAGTAGTGGTATTGTAAGTTCCATAGTTTATACCATTACCTAGTACGACTACATGCTCACTTCCATCAGCATTATTTAATTCATAATACAAGCTAAAATAGACTTTTCCAAAATCATCACATTCAGTGACCACTTCTAGATCATCAATAGAGCAATCTACTGGATCTTCGCAATCTGGCTGTTGATAATCAACCGTTTTACAGCAGTTAGGATTGTCTTGCACGCAAATGGTAATTGTTTTTATGTCCGTAGTCAAACTAATTGGTATATTGCTTAAAATGACTTGACTCGCTAATTGATCTGCATCGTATAGCTCTCCATTGAGGTACACATCGATGAACGCATTATCTGCATTTTGTACTCCAAAATATGCAATCATATCAAAAGTATTATCTCCATTACATACCAGAGAATCGATTTCTATATATGCTATTTCGCATAAGACAGTATCAGGTAAACAGCTTTCCCCGCCAAATTCAATATCGCCAACACAAGTTTCATCTTGCACATCACGTACTTGGATATAGTGACCATTTTCTGTAAAGTATGGCCCAATTAAATGCGGCTTATTTGCTATGTCAAATGTTCCCATTGGGATTCCAAGATCAGATATTTGTACTGTACCAGATGTATTTTCAGCAATGTAGTCGATCACTATGTAATACATAGAGTCATTTTCGCATTCGTAATCGTAGGTAAGATCTCTAATCGAGCAATCAGAAGTTTCACAACTAGGTTGACTGTATTCTACAGTCTTACAACAATCTGGATTATCATTGACACAGATAGTTATTGTCTTGACATCGTTTGTTGGACTTAAAGGTACATTGTTCAATGTGACTTGATTTCCAATATTGAAACTCTCAAATAAGTTACCGTTTAAGAACACATCTATAAAAGAGTTACCAGCATTTTCAAGCCCATAGTACGCAGTCATATTAAACGTACCATCTCCATTACAAACTAATGAGTCAAGCTCTATATATTGGATAGCACAAAGCTCTGTACTAGAACCACAGCCCTCTTCAAAGAATTCAACTTCCGCAAAGCAAGATTCATCTTGTACATCAATTACTTTTATATTGTGATCGTTAGAATTTGCGAATGGGCCTACCATGTAAGGTTTATCTGCCACGTTAAATGTACCAAGCGACATTCCATTATTACTTACGTTTATTATTCCAGAAGTATTTTCTGCTATAAAGTCAACCCATAAGTAGTAGAGTGAATCTCCTTCACATTGTTTGTTGAAAAACAAATCTCTGATTGAGCATTCTTGAGGGCCACATTCTGGAACAAAATATTCATAGGATAAACAGCATTCTGCATTATCAACCAGACAGATAGTGATAATGTCAAATTCTGAATTCGGTCGAGCAGTGATATTGCTCAGTTCGATTACTCCGTTATCCGCAAATACATCCAATAGTTCATTGTTGACAAATACTTCTACCAGATTGTTTGGGCTACTCCCACCATTGCCATAGAAGATGTTTACATTATAGCTGCCGTCTGAATTACAAACTACAGAGTCACTTTGTATAAAGTCAAGAGTACATGGGACAAATTCCTCACACATAGGAGCAGCCAAGAAGGTAGAATCTGAACATAGGATACTCGTGTTTACATCTCTTACCTCAATATTGAAATCTGGACTATTAATATTTGAAAATGGACCCAGATCTATACTTGGGAATTGTGCAGCCCATATTCCATAGCTATCTCCATTTATGAATACTTCTACTTGGTTTGAACTTCCTTCATATTCATAGCTAAGTACAATGTCAAATGTAGGACTATCTATGGAGCATACCGCAACTGCATCTAGGTTAGTAATGACACATGGCGTTATCGGCTCGCAGGAAGGTTGTAGTATATCTATCCCAGCGCAACAATCAGCTGAACTGCCGACGCAAATAGAGATATTGTCAAAGTCATCATTTGCATTAGAAACAATATTGTTCACAGTGAAAGCTTGATTAGGTGTAATGAGTACACTGTCGCTTACTTCACCATTCACCTTAACTATTAAGAAATCAGAATTTGAATTAAATACATTATAAGATAAGGTCAAATTGTAAGTGCCATCATCATTACAATCTATTTCATAATTTTCATCGATATTAATCTGACATTCGAAAAAACTACAGTTTACTTCTCTGATCTCTGTTTCGATGATACAGTTTGGTATAGATGGATTCTCTATGATAACACCAAATACGTTTTGCTCACTAGGAACTATGACTTGTGGTATTTGAATAGGCTGTATGCTTGCATCAAAATATCCAATTAAGTTATTTGCATAATCACTTATTTTAACGGTGTCACCATATGTTTGGTCGTAGTTAAAGTAAATAAGCGCTACAAACTCTTCAGTGTTGAGACAATCATGTTCAACTAAAACATTTGTAATAGTACATGGTATTTCTTCTGTACAATCAGGAGCAGTAAATTCCAATTCCATACAGCATGATTCATCTATTGTTGAACATATTTTAACTATGTCAGAATTTGAATTCGTCCTTGGCGAAATGTTGTTCAGTGCAAGTCCATTATTGGTGTAGACCTGATTTCCTATAAAACTGTTATTGACATACACTGCTACCATATTGCTTTGATAGTTTGCAATTTCAAAAAATGCAGTCGTATTATATGTTCCGTCATCATTACAAATATTCTCCCCGAGCTGTAAGTAGGCAAATTCACAACTATCCTGTACCACGCATTCAGGAATATTAAAAGATCTGCTTACGCAACAGGCAAATTCTTCAGAGCAAATCAAAACTTCTACTGTGGATCCAGGAAATTCTGCCGATAGATTTTCTACTACTATATCTGGTGTACCAGTTGTATGCGTTCCAATAGATACACTATCCAAGAATACCTCAACAGGATTTGCATCTCGATTTTCAAATGTAAATGTATACGTACCATTGTCTTTACAGTCGTATGAAAAAGAGTTGCTTATGATGGGACAAGGATCGCAATTAATCTCGCCAATGTCCATAATGTCACCACAAGACAAAAACTCCGCATCTCTTATTTCTAGCACATAGCTATCTGTACTGCCTGGCTCATTTACATAAATTGAAGTGACCATATTCGATCCTTCATTTACATTATTAATGTATTCACCATTCAAAAACATATGTGCTTCAGTAAGAATATTTAAAGCATTGTACTCAATTGTAAAAAATAGTCCTTCGATATTACACTCAAATTCAACATGTAGGATGTCAATTTCGCAGCCAGCTGTATTAGAGCAATCGACATCTACCATGAAATTAGAACTACAAAGAGAATTTTGAGATTCATATATAGTAAATTGACCGACAGACTCAATAGGTAATATAAGTTCAGCAGCTATAAAATTTCCCGAATTTGGAGATCCAGTGTAGGGACCATATTGCGTAGTACTATTTGGAGCAATTATATAATAATTTTGATTTGGATCTGCAGATTCAAATAAAGCATTAAGCTGATATGTACTATCTGATAAACAAGTAGTATTAGAATTATTTAGCTCTACTGGAAATAAACAATCACAGAAAAATGGCCCAACAGTGAAAAACTCTTGACAAGTATTAGTCACGGGATCCTTCATCTCTATATGGTAAAATCCATCTTCAATAAATAATTGTGGATTCAGGAAAATTTGATTGTTCTCACCCTCTACGGCATCTGCCACGTACAAATCATTTACATAAAATTTTGTAGTGCTTTGCGGATTGCTATTATTATAAGTTACTTCAAATGCAGGTAGTTGTCCTTCGCATACTGGAATAACATTTACGATTTCTGCTTCACATACAGGAGAGCAATCTACATCATCAAAATTAAAGGTAGTACAACACGTTGGATCATTCTTAAAGCATAAGGTTACTTCATGAGGAATGCCATCATTACTTAGATTAGAGAAAGTATAAGTACTGACAGAATCGGTACTCGCAACACCATGTGGCTCACCATCAAAATAGACATTAATATTGTCTTCATACTCAGGAAAGGATATCACAAAGTTGTATCCTCCATTTGGTTGACAGTTTGTATCTGTTTCAAATCCAGTGACACATTCATCCTGACAAGGTCCTACTTGCCAAAATAGGGTGTCTCCACAAGTTGTAAACTCTGGATCTATGACGACTATTTCGTAGCTGAATGTATTTGGATCACTCGGTATACTAATGGTTTGTGTGACATTTTGCCCAACTATTCCATTAGTTATATATTCATCATTTATTAGAATGTGTACCTCCGAAAGTGGATTTGTAAAAGTATAATTCAATATAAAACTCAAATTCGAATCCGAACAGAATGTATTCACCATATGAATATCCGAAGTACATTCATAGTTGCAAAATGCAAAATAGGTTTCAGTCCCAGAGCAATTGGCATCATTAGAATTTACAACTTCTACTGTATGCATGTTGCCGTCATCAAATAATGGATAGAGCGTTATTGGAAGATTGGCAACGGCGTGGCTTCCAAAATAAATGCCATCATAGTTGATGTCTACACTATCTATACTGGGATCGTCAACAGTGAACCAGACATCCAATTGATATATGCCTCCTGGTTCACAATCCCCTTGCTGGAGATTAACATTTGAGATGCATTGCCCAAAACTAAAGACGGGCGCAAGGATAAATAATAATAAGAGATGTAAATTTGATTTTTTCATAAAATGGGACTTTGGAATTTAACTTTAATCAAAGAACATGATCACCCTTTTTGGTTCTTTTTGGATGGATGATCAATATAGGTTGAGCGCTATGTTCTGTAGATAGGATTCTTTACTGCTCCAATACGCTGCATCTTGAATAAGATCTTTTGCGCATTGCCGATAAAATGGTCATTTCATCTTGGACTCCTATCAAGCAATCATTTTATGTATATTTTACCTTCGATTAAGATGGTAGATATTAAAAATTGTGACAAGGTGATTTTAGAAGGAATTGGAGATGTTATATATATTGGCTATCCGTTTGCTGGATGGTACAGTGGCCTAAAGTAATTCTAGGTATAATTAGGTTATGGGTGTTCAGAAGTAAGGAACTAGAAATAGGTCAAGATTTCACAATTTGAAAATGTACAATCTATAGGTGGGCAAAGATTTATAATTAGGAATAAATTTCGGCCTTTATAGATTTAGTGTCGTAAGCGTCAGAAAAGTCGTGAGCAAGCTTAATGGTCGAGCAAACGAGTGCTAAGCAAAAGAGTCACTGTACAACGTAGGGTGCGAATATGTCTTGAAAAACTGCTTTAGGGCGAGTTTTAAGCTTGTAGACTTTTTAGCTTACGTAAGCGTTAAGAATCTATACAGCCAGGAGCTTTTTGTTACTTTTTTGCGGGAAAAAAGTAAGAGTAAGAGAAGCAAGAATAATGTTATTATAGATCAATATTTTCAGCTTGGTGTTTAATCTTCAAATTTTCCAAAATTAG
Organism: uncultured Saprospiraceae bacterium; assembly: GCA_937974575.1. Lineage (GTDB taxonomy): Bacteria > Bacteroidota > Bacteroidia > Chitinophagales > Saprospiraceae > JALZVN01. Next base: position 15,156 of record CALJVI010000303.1, read on the forward strand.
ATTACCCCGTATTGAGTCTTATGTGATCAAAAAGGAGGTAGAGTGATTGAATAAAAGAGGCAGAATACTATATATTAATAGACTAATTCTACTTCTAAATACCCCTGTCTTAGCGCTCTCCGC
>CALJVI010000304.1 GCA_937974575.1 uncultured Saprospiraceae bacterium
TAGTAGCGGACGACTCGGTCACGCCTGAAAGGTCGTGATGACCCATAATCCTATTAGTGCAAACCCATATTTTCTATTAACTTTGAAGGCTGGAGTAAACTTAATATTCAGCAAGTAGTTTTATAGAAATGAGTAGTGTAAAAACGGTGAAGAAGAAATCAAAAGCAGCGGCGGACCTGAGTCAAGAATTCATAACAGTGATCGGGGCCAATGAGAATAATCTCAAAAATATTGACGTCAATATACCAAGAGAACAGCTGGTCGTGGTGACGGGTGTGAGTGGATCGGGTAAGTCATCCTTGGCATTTGATACCATCTATGCCGAGGGACAACGCCGCTATATGGAGACTTTTACCTCCTATGCGCGTCAGTTCATAGGAGATATGGAGCGGCCGGAGGTAGAGAAGATCGATGGCTTGAGTCCCGTCATATCTATAGAGCAAAAGACCACTGGGCGTAATCCGAGATCTACAGTCGGTACGATCACGGAGGTGTATGACTTCATGAGATTGCTGTATGCAAGAGTGTCGGATGCCTACTCGTATGTGACGGGTAAGCAGATGGTGCGCTACACGGAAGAGCAGATGGGGGAGCATATACTCAAGAATTTTAAGAATAAGAAAATACTGTTGCTGGCACCCTTGGTCCGGGCTAGAAAAGGTCATTACCGAGAGTTGTTTGATCAAGTCAGAAAGCAGGGATATACTAAAGTGAGAGTCGACAAAGTCGTAGTAGATCTCGTGCCCGGCATGCAAATAGATAGATATAAAGTGCATGATATAGAGGTCGTGATAGACCGCTTTAAGGTAGAGACGACCAAGAAGGATCGCCTCTTTACTTCATTGGCTACGGCACTAAATATGGGTAATGGATTCATCATGGTTTTCAATCATGAAACTAAAGAATTGAATGCCTATAGTAAGCATCTGATGTGTCCAGAGTCAGGGATTTCCTATGAGGAGCCTTCACCTAATGCATTTTCGTTTAACTCTCCATATGGTTACTGTAAAGCTTGCAACGGTATAGGCAAAATACCACAAGTAGATATGGATAAGGTGATCCCTGATGATAGTAAAAATATCAATGAGGCGGGGATTGCTCCTTTTGGAGAGGTGAGAGATAATACCACTTTTAAGCAGCTGCGTGCTATAGCTAAAAAGCATAAATTTACCTTTTCTACACCCATCAAAAAGATACCTAAGAAAGCGCTGGAACTGATATTGCATGGCGGTGGTGTATCTATAGAAAAGCAGAACAAGGTGCATCATGAAATGGTATATGATCTGAGTGCAGATGGTATCGTCAATATGCTGAAGCATTGGTATGGCAAAAGTAGTTCGGAAAAAATACGTAAGTGGGCGGAGGAGTTTATGACAGTAGATAAGTGCTCTACTTGTGAAGGTCAGCGTCTGAGAAAAGAATCTCTACATTTCAAAATAGAGGGGAAGAATATTTCCGAATTGGCAGTAATGGATATCAATCTGCTGCACGATTGGATCACAAAGGTGGACAAGGGAATGACCAAGCGTCAAAAGATGATAGCTAAGGATGTGCTCAATGAGATCAAGCTGAGGTTGGGCTTCTTGCTTCATGTAGGTTTGGACTATTTGACCTTGGATCGCTCTGCAAATACTTTGTCTGGAGGGGAGGCGCAACGTATCCGATTGGCTACGCAGATTGGCTCACAGCTCACGGGAATTACTTATATACTCGATGAGCCGAGCATAGGTTTGCACCAAAGAGATAATCAAAAATTGATCGCAGCCTTGCAAGAATTAGTGGATATCGGGAATACCGTTATCGTAGTGGAACATGATAAGGATATCATGCTGGCATCTGATTACTTGATCGATTTGGGGCCAGGAGCAGGAAAGCACGGAGGCGATATAGTAGCAGAGGGAAAGCCAAAAGATTTTATAAAAAATAAAACCTTGACGGCTTCTTACTTGACAAATAAAATCAAAATCGCTTTGCCTGAAGTACGTCGAAAAGGCTCAGGTAAGTTTTTGGAATTGAAGGGGGCTAAAGGAAATAATTTGCTCGATGTAGATTTGAAAATTCCGCTAGGGACATTGACCTGTGTGACAGGAGTATCGGGATCGGGAAAATCGAGTTTGATCAATTCTACTTTGTATCCGATCATGCGAACGCACTATTATAAAAGTCATAATAAACCGCTGGAGTATAAAAGCATTAAGGGCTTAGAGCATCTGGATAAAGTCATAGAAATAAATCAAGCTCCTATTGGTAGAACACCAAGGTCGAATCCTGCTACCTACACAGGTGTATTTACAGAGATTAGAAAATTGTTTGCCAATATTCCAGAGTCAAAAATTAGAGGCTATTCTTTGGGGCAGTTTTCATTTAATGTGAAGGGAGGTAGATGTGAGACATGCGGTGGTGGTGGTAAGAGAGTCATAGAAATGAACTTCTTGCCGAATGTAGAAGTAGAGTGTGAAACGTGTCAAGGTCGTAGATATACGAGAGAAACATTAGAGGTGCTTTATAAAGGAAAGTCGATTAGTGATGTGCTAAATATGACGGTGGATGAGGCAGTGGTTTTCTTCGCTCCGATACCTAAGATATTCCGCAAAATGAAAACGATGCAGGATGTCGGATTGGGTTATATACAATTGGGCCAGCAGGCAACAACGCTCTCTGGTGGAGAAGCTCAGCGGGTAAAGCTTTCTGAAGAATTGTCTAAGCGAGATACAGGAAATACATTTTATATTTTAGATGAACCTACTACAGGGTTGCACTTTGAAGATATTAAACATTTGATGCATGTGGTCAATAGTTTAGTAGAAAAGGGTAATACAGTAGTGGTTATCGAGCATAATTTGGATGTGGTGAAGTTGGCAGATTATATCATTGATCTTGGTCCAGAAGGGGGTAAAGGTGGTGGTCAGATTATCGCAAAAGGTACTCCTGAGCAAGTAGTCAAAGTGAAAGGTAGCCATACGGCTAAATATTTAAAGATGGAGTTGAACTAAGGAATGATGGGTTTATAGAAGGTTTACTTCAAAAAGGTGCTAACTTTGGTATTGCCCAAAGGGCTTAACTATGAGGAAGGTTATAAATAAAAGTATGCGCTGGTATCTGTCTCAACGGTACAGACATATCCATGCCTTTTACCGAAATCCTCTTCCAATACAAGATAAGTGGTTTGACTATCTGATCAAGTCTGCTCGCCATACCGAATGGGGTAAAAAGTATCAATACAATCAAATCAAGACTAAGGAGGATTTTGCCAAAGCCGTTCCTATCCAAGATTATGAATCTTTGAAGCCATACATCGAGCGTATGATGCAAGGAGAAAAAGATGTGCTCTGGCATGGAGAGACTCGCTGGTTTTCGAAATCTTCAGGTACTACCTCAGCTAAGTCAAAGTTCATCCCAGTAAGTGATCAGAATTTGCAACAATGCCATATCAAAGGGACTTGGGATACGATGTCCATCATATATAATCAACTGCCCAATGCGAAGCAATTTCAATATAAGACTTTGCTGATGGGAGGAGGCTTGGAAACAGTAGCAGGCAATAATCGAGCAAAATTTGGAGACGTATCTGCTATTATGATCCAACATATGCCTCAGATAGCTCGTCCATTTTTTACGCCAGACTTCGCTACCGCCTTGCATCCAAATTTTGAGGAAAAACTGGATATCATGACTCGTATGTTGAGTCTCGAAAAAGATATGGTGATGATAGGCGGGGTGCCTACGTGGTTAATTGTCTTGTTTAGGAAAATCCTAGAACATACTGGCAAGGAAAACATGATGGAGGTCTGGCCCAATATGCAAGTGTACACACATGGAGGGGTAAGCTTTGAGCCTTATCGACAACAGTTTAAAGACTTTTTTCCATCGGATGAGGTGAACTACTTTGAGATTTACAATGCCTCTGAAGGTTTTTTTGCCATGCAGCATGGCAAAGAGGATAAGGATATGTTGCTCCTCATGGATAGTGGCGTGTATTATGAATTTTTACCTCAATCCGAATGGTACAAAGAGGATAAGCAGGCGGTGCAGTTAGCGGATATTGAAATAGGGGAGAGCTATGCAATGGTGATCTCTACGAGCAGCGGACTATGGCGATACATCACTGGTGACACCATAGAATTTACATCGACAAATCCGCATAAGATAAAAATTAAGGGGAGGATCAATCAATTTTTAAATGCCTTTGGAGAAGAGGTGATTGTAGAAAATACAACCGAAGCTTTGGCAGTAGCATGTGATCTAATGAATGCTAGTGTAAAGGATTATACAGTCGCTCCAATCTACATGAAAGATGGAAAGAAAGGTGGGCATCACTGGTTGATAGAATGGGTCAGTCCACCAACTGACGTGGAAGCGTTTGCTAAATTACTGGATAGAGAAGTACAGATGTTGAACACAGATTACATGGCGAAACGCTATAAGGATATGGCTGTGGAGCAACTAAAGATTACTTCATTGCCACCTGGTACTTTTCACCGATGGTTAAAGAATAAAGGAAAATTTCATAATCAGAGTAAGATCCCTCGTCTTGCTAGTCATACAGATTATATTGATGACATTCTCAATCTAATAAGCTAATGGATTCATACTTTGATGCTAAATCTACAGCAATGCTAGCGACCTCTTTTGAGATCGCTGGAGAAACGGATCAGGTAACGGAAGAGGATTTGCTTCGTGCCTTGTCTGATCGTATTGGGTATATGATTGACCATAAGTTTGATTTCTTAATGCACTTGATGTATCGCTTTGATGTGTTGGAGCATAAAATTAGAGATGCCATTTCTCCGATGAATCCAGATCCAGCAAATGTTGCGCTGGCAAAATTAGTGGTGGAAAGGCAAAAGGAAAGAATAATACTAAGGCAAAAGTATAAATCCCCAGACATTGAAGATCTAGATGGTTGGGACTTTTAATGGTGATAAAATAATTCTAAGTAATGGATCGAGTTTTAATTACGGATGTCAGCACATCGGTATTGCAAGATGGTTTGGTAGCCTTGGGTTACGAGGTAGTTAATTTGCCTGAAATAGATCAGGACTATGTAGAAAATCATATTCATGAATATGAAGGGATCATCGTGCGAAGCAAAATTACCTTGTTTGAGGATACTTTGAAGAAGGCTTCAAAATTGAAGTTTATTGGTCGACCAGGCTCCGGTTTGGACTTGATAGATCTAGATTACTGTGAATCAGCTGATATCAAAGTATGTCGATCAGCAACAAGCAATAGCAATGCTGTAGCCGAACATGCCTTGGGTATGCTCTTGGCTTGGCTGAATCATATGGTTCGATCTGATAATGAAGTAAAGCAGAAAATTTGGAAACGAGAGGCTAATCGAGGATATGAATTGCAAGGTCAAACGGTAGGGATCATTGGTTTTGGTAATACAGGCAGTCGATTTGCAAAGAAATTGCAAGGATTGGACGTCAATGTATTGGTTTATGATAAATATAAAAAGGGCTATGCTGACGATATTCCATATGTTGAAGCCTCTAATTTGGCTGAAATTTGCCAAAAAGCCGACATTCTCAGCTTTCATCTCCCTTTGAATCAAGAAACTAGACATTATTTGAATGCTGACTTAATTGCTCGATTTGAGAAAAAAGTGCTCGTTATTAACACTTCACGAGGCCCGATTGTGGATACACAGGCATTGTTGACGGGATTGGAAGTGGGAAAGCTAAAGGGAGCCTGTTTAGACGTATTGGAAAATGAAAACCCTATGACATTCAACGAGTTAGAGGAGAGTTTGTACAGGAATCTATTTGGGCGAGAGAATGTTTTATTGAGTCCCCATGTAGCAGGATGGTCTGATAAGTCTAAAATTCAAATGGAATCATTTCTTTTGGAAGAAATACTTCAAAAGGCCGGGAGTATCTCTCAAGCCTGACTAATGAACCAGTATTGACCGTTTTTAAGTCTTTAATCCAGCTATCTTTATGAGTGTAAAGCTTTTTAAAGTCATTTATGTGCAGTGAAAGTGTAGATAAATAGAGGTTTATAAATAATCTTTTTTTAGATATAGACAGACTTTCACAGCGGACTATTTTTTCACCAAATACAAATTGTCTTAACTCTGTCAAGCGCATGCTTTTGTTTTGATAAAAGACGCATTTTCATTAACATTGTGGTTTGTATTTGTATAAAAAACCATATTAACTAATAAGTAAAAAACAATACTGTATGATGCGAAATATACTATTTTCATTATTGTTCTTGTTCATAGGAACAATAGCATACGGGCAAAGCACCTCCCTCTCCGGGAAGCTTACAGATGGAGCGACAGGAGAGCCGGTAATGTTTGCCAATGTAGCCATCTACAAAGATGGAGTTTTGGTAACTGGTGTGGACACAGATTTTGATGGTAACTACAACTTTGCCAACATCGATTCAGGAACATATGAGATCGAATCTTCATATGTAGGATATCAAACGGTTAGACTTTCTGACGTTGTGGTATACTCAGGAAGAGCCAACATAGTCGATCTTACCATCTCAGAAGGTGGAGGGGTCAACTTGGAGGAAATTGTTGTTATAGAATACAAGAAACCTCTGATCCAAGCGGATAATACTACAGGTGGTGCCATTGTAACTGCTGATGAAATCAAAAATCTTCCAACAAGAAGTATTAATGGATTAGCTGCTACATCTGCGGGTGTAGGATCATCTGATGATGGAGAAGACGTTAATATTAGAGGAGGTAGATCTGATGCAACTGTTTACTATATCGATGGTGTGCAGGTTAGAGGTAATCTTATACCTGAATCGGAGATTGATCAACTGCAGGTTATCACCGGTGGTGTTGATGCTAGTTATGGTGATGTAGTTGGTGGTGTAATCTCCATTACAACTAAAGGCCCATCTGCAAAATTTGGCGGTGGTCTAGAAATAGAAACATCTGAACCATTTGACAACTATGGTTACAACTTGTTGAGAGGTAACGTAAGTGGTCCAATCCTAAAAAAGAAATTTGAGGATGGTTCGGAAAAATCAATTATCGGATTTAGAGTTTCTGGACAGTACAGAATTCAAGCGGATGATGATGCTCCTGCTTTGCCAGTATACGTAATAAAGGACGATGTAAGAGCGGCTTTGGAAGCTAATCCGATTCAGTCTATTTTATTGGGAGGTCAAGAAGCATTCGTGCCTTCTGGTCAAGATATTACTCAAGAGGATGTACAGGAGTTGGATTTTAGACCAAATGAGGATAATGAAAGGATTGATTTAACAGCGAAGATAGATGCACGTCTTACAGATAAAATAGACGTTACCGTATCTGGTACTTATAGTGCAGAGGAAGACTTTTTTACTCCAGGTTATGGAGTAGCAAATACCGCAGCAGGTAGAGATAATGCTAGCTACGGAGGGTCATGGACAACCTTTAATAGTCATAATAATCCAGTTCTTACGGATGATAGAATCAGAGGAAATTTCAGATTTAGACACCGTCTAAGTGCGCCAGTTACTAGTCAAGGCGAAGATGTTAAGCCTAGTATTATTCAGAATGCATCTTATGTGTTACAGTTGGGTTACGAAAAGCAAGATTTTGAAAGAGCAGATTCTAGACACGGAGATAACTTTTTCAATTACGGGCATATTGGTCAGTTTGACTTTGACTGGGTTCCAGCTTTTGGACCAACTGAGTATTCTGGAGGTATCCCAACACCTATTGGATCTGTTGGTCATATTGATTATCGTAGAGAATTTACTGGTTATACGCCAGGGTCAGCAAATCCGGTATTGACTAACTATAACAACTTGGTAGTTGATCCAGAAACAGAAAATGAATATTTTGCACTAAATGGTCAGTTCAATGGACTAGGTCGTAATATTTGGAGTTTTCATGATAATGTAGGTGCTGTATACAATTTATATCAGAAGAGAAATAGAGAATTTATTACATTCAATGTGAGCAGTAATTTTGATATCGTTCCTAAAGGAAGCTCTGAAAAAGGTAGACATTCATTACAGTTTGGTATTAAGTATGAGCAAAGATTCATAAGAGGATATGATATCTCTCCAAGACAATTATGGACGACTGCAAGACAGCAAAGTAATAGACACTTGACTTCTGTAGATACGACTTTGGTAATAGGTACTTTTGTTGACTCGACAGGTACTACTACAGGCGTTCCAGGTGTAGAGGTTGATTTATTTGCACCGATTTCGGATACGGAAATTGTACAAGGAAATTATTTTTATGAAAGAGCAAGAGCACTTGATGGGACTGCAATTGATGATTTCTTTAATGTAGATGGCATTGACCCTTCTCTATTGAACTTGGGTCTATTCTCAGCTCAAGAATTAAATGATCAGACTTTATTGAATCTTAACTATTATGGCTATAACTATAAAGGTGAGCAACTTTCTAATTCTATAACTTTCGATGACTTCTTTACCTCTACAGATGAACAGGGCGTACGAGATTTGCCAGTAGCTGCTTTTCAACCAATATATGCAGCTGCCTATCTTCAAGATAAATTCAAGTTTAAGGATGTCATCTTTAGAGTAGGATTGAGAGTAGAACGATATGATGCAAATACGAAAGTAGCAAAGGATCCTTTTAGTTTGTATACAGCTATGACTGCGGAAGATTTTTATAGCCTAGATGGAAATGAAAATTTAGTTAGACCGCAAAATGTAGGGGATGACTATAAAGTATATGTAAACGGAGATCCGGAAAGATCAAATGCGGTAACCGCATTTAGAGATAATGAAACTTGGTTTTTCCCTGATGGTGAGCAAGCTAATGGTGGAAATGTGATTTTCGGTGGACAGGTTGTAACACCAAGATTATATAGCGGAAACGTTAACAACATAAGAAGCGAAGGATTTCAAGTAGAAAATAGCTTCACAGATTATGAACCAGAAATTAACTGGATGCCTAGATTGGCGTTTTCATTTCCAATATCAGATGATGCAAACTTTTTTGCACATTATGATGTGTTAGTTCAAAGACCTTCTGCTACTCAAGCTTTAACAACGCCACTACAATACTATTATTTCCAAGAAAGAGCACAGTCGGATTTATTTCAGAACCCTAACCTGAGACCTCAGAAGAAAGTAGATTATGAAGTTGGTTTTCAGCAAAAGTTGAACAGAATTTCTGCTATCAAAATTGCGGCTTTCTATAATGAATTAAGAGATATGATTCAAAGAAGAACATACTCATTCGTTGCAGGAGTTGGTACATACACATCTTTTGATAATCAAGATTTTGGTACAGTTAAAGGATTCACTTTTGCATATGATTTGAGAAGAACAAATAATGTACAAGTAAATGCAACGTATACACTGCAGTTTGCAGATGGTACGGGATCAGATGCGGATTCAGGAGCAGGTCTTACGACTAGAGGTCCTTTAAGAGCATTGTTTCCATTCAATTATGATGAGAGACATAGAATCAATATGACTATAGATTATAGATATGGCTCAGGTAAAAAATATAATGGTCCAACTGTACGAGGAAAAAATATTTTTGCGAACGCAGGAATCAACATCAACGGAACTGCAGTATCAGGAAGACCTTATACTAAGAATCTTGAACCTAGAGTATTGGGCGGACAAGGATTAATCGGTGCTTTGAATGGTGCTAGATTGCCATGGAATTACTGGTTGAATTTGAAAATTGATAAGCAATTCAGCTTAACTAAGCCTGATGCTAAAAGACAGTTAGGAGTCAATGTATATTTGAGAATTCAAAATCTATTGGATAGCAGAAATATTATTGATGTTTATGCAGCAACTGGTTCGGCAGAGGATGATGGATTTTTGGCGACCAACCAAGGAAATGATATTGTAAGAGATATCGCATCTACTGGTCAGAATCTTGCTTCCTACTTGGATGCTTACTCATGGAGAAGAATCAATCCAACTTTCTACAGTTTACCTAGAAGAGTTTATGTAGGAGCTTCATTCAATTTTTAACCCTAATTAAAGATTAAAAGAAATGATTAAAATGAAATATATATTAACGACCATCCTCTGCTTAAGCATGTTGTCCGTTTTTGCATTCAGAAATCCTGAAAGCACAAAACCGGCTACGAAGAATGAGACAGTGGACTATAGAATGGATTGTGCCCAGGCTACAAGACAAACCGATCTAGACATCAATAATGTACGCGCAAGGTTGCTTGTAGGTGGAGATGTATGGTGGGACGGTAACGATGGAAAATACATTGTGCCAAATGTAGAGCCAGGAGAAACAGAAGTGTCTTCTATTTTTGCTGGCGCGGTTTGGATAGGTGGTGTAGATCCAGCGGGTAACTTGAAGTTGGCAGCACAGCAATTTGGAACAGGTAGTGGAGCGGCAGATTTTTGGCCTGGACCACTTACGGAAGAAGGTTTTGTAGATGCGGGGATCTGTGCAAATTGGGATGAATTTTTTACAGTGACAGGTGCAGAAATAGATTTGCATTTGGCTCAGTTTAGACAAGCAGAAGAATCTGGTGCGAACTATGATGAGAGTTCTATTCCGCAAGGCGTAAAGGAATGGCCAGGAAAAGGGAATCCTTACTTTTTTGATATTTATGGATTCGAATTGCCTGATGCTGAACAGGGATTGGGTTCTTTTCATGATGAAAACTTTGATGACTTATATAATCCGCTTGATGGGGATTATCCAATTATAGATATCAGAGGTTGTGTAGAGCCGCAATATCCAGATCAGATGAAATTTTGGATTTATAATGATGCAGGAGGAATCCATGGTGAAACGAATGGAGATGCGATTCAGATGGAAGTACAGGTGCAAGCTTTTGCTTATTCTACCAATGATGAGCTAAACAATATGACATTTAGTCGATACAAGTTGATCAATCGTGCAGTGGAAAGTATTGATAGTACTTACTTTGCTATGTGGGTGGATGCTGATTTAGGTTGCTTCTCAGATGATTATATTGGTTGTGATACTTCTAGAAGTATGATGTACATCTATAATGAGGATGCTGTAGATGGATCTACAGGAGATGTATGTACTGGTGGTGTTGCTACTTATGGAAATAATGTTCCTTATCTAGGAGTAGATTATTTTAGAGGCCCTAGAGCACCGAAAATATTTGGACCAGATAGTACTTTAATTAATCCAGGCCCAGGCGTGGAGCCTGATACTATTATTGAATTGGGAATGTCATCATTCATATATATGAATAATGCTACCATAGGTAGTCCAGATCCAGCAACAACAGATCCTGGTACTGCTCCAGAATTTTATAATTACCTGACGGGTACATGGAGAAATGGTGCTCAAGTAACTGAAGGGGGAACTGGACTTGGTGGTACAGTGCCAACAAGTTTTGTATTCCCTGATGAGCCAAATGATGCAAATGGATGGTCTATGTGTACTGCCGCTTTAGGAGAGGGAGATAGAAGAACCATTCAAGCTTCTGGTCCTTTTAGATTGGATCCAGGCCAAGTAAACGAATTGATTATTGGGGTGCCTTGGGTACCAAACGTAAGTTACCCTTGTCCAGATATGGGTAGACTCCAGAAAGCGGATGATATTGCACAAGGTTTGTTTAATTCTTGTTTTGATATCTTGGATGGTCCTGATGCACCAGATGTAAACTGGGTAGAATTGGATCAAAAGTTAATCGCTGTATTAAGCAATGAGCCTATTATTTCTAACAATGAAGCTCAAGGATATGAAGAAAGAGATCCTCTTGCTCCAACGGGTACTTCTATACCAGAAGATTCTCTTCAGTATAGATTTGAGGGATACATTGTCTATCAATTAGAAAATGTTAATGTTTCTATTGATGAATTAGGAGATCCTGATAAGGCAAGAATCATCTTCCAAAGTGATATCAAAAATGGTGGAGATATCATTTATAATTGGGAGACAATTGATAATCCAAATCCAGTAGGTGTGCCAGATTTTCCTGTGCCGGTGCTTCAGATCGAAGGAGAAAATCAAGGTGTAGAAAGTTCTTTTGAACTTACAATGGATGTATTTTCTGGAGAGGCATTGAATAATCATACTACGTATTATTATACAGCTCTTGCTTATGCATATAACGAGTATGAAGTGTTTAATCCTACTACACTAAAAGGTCAACCAACGCCTTTCTTATTAGGAAGAAGAAATATTAGAACATACTCTGTTACTCCTCGTCCAATTACGGATAGAGCGCTTCAGGCAGATTATGGTGATGGAGCCATAGTTACAAGATTAGATGGACTAGGAGCTGGAGGTAACTTCTTGCAGTTATCAAAAGAGGAAAGAGAAAGAATATTTGATGAACAGTCTGGTCAGAATCCTGCTAATTATGAAGGGAAGATTACTTATGAGCCAGGGGGAGGACCCGTTGTTGTCAAAGTAATAGATCCTTTAAGAGTTACAGATGGAAAATATCTGCTTAGATTGGACCAATCTGCAGCACTTGTCGAAGGGAAAAGTAGCTGGGAATTACTTGATGCAGATACAGAGCAATCTCTAGGAAGATCTAGTCAATCCCTAGAAAATCAAAATGAAGAATTGTTTTCTGATTTAGGTCTTTCTGTTACTATAGGTCAAACGCCTGATGCAGGAGATCTTGAGGACAACTCAAATGGTGCTATTGGACAGACTATTACTTATGAAGATCCAAGACAGGAATGGTTAGTACCAGTTCCGAATGGTGCAAACAGTGCTCCAGGATTACAGTTTTTTGATTTGAACTTTCAACCAACAAGTGGTGGAGAAATCAATAGCCGTTTTGATCCACAGCAAGCTTACTCTGATTTAGGTTCAGGACATTTTGCTCCATACACACTTATGGATTGGAATACTAGACTGAACTTCTATGCAACTCCAGCGTGGATATCTCCGCAAGGAAACGTCGCACAGGAAAGAAATCCTATGGATGAATTGAATAACGTAGATATCGTTTTCACTAATGATAAGTCAAAGTGGAGTAGATGTGTAGTTGTAGAAACGGGGAATAATTACTTCGTTGCTAGTGGTTTTGAATTGGATGACAACAAAAGTAATTTTGAAGTGGTAGATCGTCCATCTGTAGGGAAAGAGGATAATGACGGCGACGGTAGACCAGATGAAGATGGAACAGGAGTTGGGTTTGCTTGGTTCCCAGGTTATGCAATAGATGTAGAAACAGGAGTACGAGTAAATATTTTCTTCGGAGAAAACTCTGCTTTTGGTGATAACGCTGCAGCGCCTCAGTTATTGGATGTGACCAATGGATCAGATATGATGTTTAATCCAAGTGCACAAGGTACAATCTTACAAGCGAATACACCTCCAAGTGCATATAATTTAGTACTCGGTGGTATGCACTATATGTATGTGACAAAGCAACCTTATGATGAATGTGCATTTATCAATGAAAAATTGAGAGAATCACTTTCCTTTAGACGAATCGATGCGATCAAGGAAATTTCATGGGCTGGTATAGGTTTGAGAGCTCCAGGTGTACAGCTCTTATCATATGCTGACGGACTTATCCCTACGGAAACAGTAGTTAGTCTAAGAGCAGATAATCCATATGCTACAGCTTTAGGTACAAACGATAACGCTACTTACCCAAGTTACGAATTTGAGATAGCGGGTAAAGGCGCGATTGCTGCGACTACTGATGATGCGATTAATGCACAATTAGATATGATCAATGTTGTACCAAATCCATATTTAGCATATTCAGCTTATGAAATTAGAACTTCAGAAAATGTAGTTAAGATTTCTAATCTACCGGCTAAATGTGTGGTGACGATCTACTCTCTTGATGGGCAGTTTATCAGACAGTACAATAGAGATGAAGTGGAATTAAGTAATTCTGCAAATGCAGGTGTTTCTGCCAGTCAGATTAATCCTGCGATCGAGTGGGATCTAAAGAACAGTGCAGGAATTCCAATTTCAAGTGGTGTATATCTAATCCATATTAATGCAGAAGGTCTCGGTGAGCGTGTAATTAAATGGTTTGGTGTGAAAAGACAATTTGATCCTCTTGGATTGTAATCAATAAATAAGACTCAGAGCAAGCGGGTTCATCTGAATCCGCTTGCTTTTAAAAAATAAATTATGAAGAAAATATTAACACTTTGCATAGTACTATGTGCAGCTAGTTGTATTCTATTTGCAGGTAACCCAGACAGACAGGGTGAGGCTGGTGCATATGAATTACTAATGAATCCATGGGCAAAAAGTGCAGGACTACATACCATTAATACGGCAAGTATTACGGGTGTAGAAGCTATGCGTTTAAACCCAGCTGGTGTATCGCGTACCATGGGTACGGAAATAGCACTTTCCCATACTTTTTATTTAGTAGGAACAGATATAGGGCTTAACGCTGCTGGGTTTTCGCAGCAAGTTGGAAAGAGTGGAGCATTTGGTGTATCTATCATGGCGGTTGATGTTGGAGATATTCCAATTACAACAACTTCACAACCAGAGGGAACAGGTTCTACTTTTTCTCCTAGTTTTTTCAATATAGGTCTTTCTTATGCTCATATGTTTGAAAACAAGGTTTCTGTTGGAGTAACATTAAGAGCTGTATCTGAATCAACTAGTGATCTTAATGCAAACGGTTTTGCTGTAGATGCTGGTGTTCAGTATGTGTCAGGCGATAACGATGAATTCAAATTTGGTATTTCACTTAGAAATGTTGGTTCTCCAATGAGTTTCAAAGGAGAGGGACTTTCAACTCAGTTGGTTCGAGATGATGTAACATTTACATTCGCAGGAAGAGGGGAATCTTTTGAACTTCCTTCTGTTTTGAATATCGGAGCATCCTATGATTTTGCAATCGATGAAAAGCATATGATCACTGCAATGGGTAACTTTACTGCCAACTCTTTTTCAAATGATAATTTGAGCGCAGGAGTAGAATACAGCATGTCCAATTTATTTCAAATTAGAGCAGCTTACAAATATACGACTGGTTTAAATTCAGGAAAGAGTTTTGTACAAGCTCCAGTTTATACTGGATTGGCTGGTGGAGTATCTATCATGGTTCCATTAAATAAAGAATCAGAAGCTAAGTTGGCCGTTGATTATGGATACAGAGCTTCTGATCCATGGGATGGTTCTCATAGTTTATCATTAAGAATGCTGTTCTAAGATGAAATTCAGAACTAAATACCTTTTATAAGTAATAATAAATTTTATTATCTTTGAGTAAGAACGCTTCTATATATGCATATAGAAGCGTTCTTTAATTTATTATCTAAAGACCTAGTTGAGGTATTTCAGTGAAGAGAAACTAAATATCTACTAGCTAAAATAAAGTGATATGCCAGAGTATACTTATATGACCAAAGAGGGTTATGCTAGGCTAAAAGCAGAATTAGAAGACCTGAAAGGCGTCAAACGTCAAGAAATAGCTGATGCTATAGCTGAAGCTCGAGAAAAAGGGGATTTGTCTGAAAATGCTGAGTATAAGGCGGCTAAAGATGAGCAAGGAATGTTAGAAATGAAGATTTCTATTCTTGGGGGCAAACTGGCATTAGTGAAAATTTTGGATCCTAATCAAGTAGACTCTTCCAAGGTGAGTTTATTGACTACTGTACGCATCAAGAATTTAAAAAACGATAGAGAGCTTAAGTATACCATCGTTCCAGAATCTGAATCAGATATTAAGAATAAAAAGATCTCTAGTTCTTCACCTGTTGGAGAAGGCTTACTGGGTAAAAAGGTAGGAGAAAAGGCCCAAATTGAAACCCCAAGAGGAGTTATTGAATTTGAAGTTTTGGAGATAACAGTAGAACTCTAAACTCATGGCGTCTATTTTTTCTAAAATAATAGCAGGTGAAATACCATGCTACAAGATTGCGGAAGACGAAAATTTCTTAGCCTTCTTAGATATCAACCCAGTAGCAAAAGGACATACTCTAGTCGTACCGAAAAAGGAAGTTGACTATATCTTTGATATGGAAGACCAACTATTGAGTGAAATGATGGTCTTTGCTAAAAGAGTTGGACTAGCTATTCAAAAAGTTATCCCTTGCAATAGAATAGGTATTAGTGTTATAGGCTTGGAAGTTCCTCATGCTCACATCCACTTAATGCCAATAAATAATTTGCATGATATGAGTTTTGAAAAATCTAGGTTGGATTTTAGCCCTGATCAATACCACGATATCGCGGCTGAAATATCTGGCCAGTTCAAATAAAGAATCCTTTTAAAATTCTTCCAGCTTAACTCTCTTATTAAGTGTGATGGCTAATTTTCTAAAATCTTGAATTTTATCATCGATTAGCATTATTCTAGCAGAGTAATCCTTATTTCTGAAGCTTAAAGCATTATCTGCTCCTTGAAAAACTTTCAACTTTTTTTCATGCCATTGTTTTGCTGGCATAGCTTTTCTATAATAATTTTGAATTTGTGTTATTGATGCTAGGGTCTCAAGTTGCATTACTACTGTTCCGTTTTCTATATCTGTATTCCCAACACTAGTAACCTCAGCATTAGGTAAGATAGGGAAATCAATATCTTGAAGACTCTGTGGATAATCTTCACCTGTACTGGGAACTATGTCTACAGGTTCCCTTAGAAAGGTTGTCTTTGTTTCCTCAGTCGCAGGATCAGTCGCTGTAGTAGTTGCGTCACCCGTGCTTTTATCATCAACACAAGCACTTAAAATAATAGCAAGAACAAAAACAAGAATTAGGTTGATTTTCATAATTAGGTATTGTGTACACCAATTTGCATACTTAATAGCTAAGATTCAAATGATTGGCAAATTAAATCGTCTATTAACAAGCTATTAAGCCTTTGGAACCTTTGCATGGAAGATTTGAATTAGATGTACTTTTTTATTTGAAGAGTGCTCTTACTCCAGTAGAGATACTAAGCGTGTTAAAACGATCATTGTTTGGCCCTAGCCCTTTACTATCCAGAAATTGAGAGTAAGTGGTTTGGCCAAAAATACTATATCGAGCGGATATTCTTTGTTCAAAACCTAGTCCTAGGTTTACAGTATAGTATCTGTTTTGTATGTAAGATCCACCTTCAAACCAACCTGAAGAATATATCTTATCAGCGCTTTTGGAAGAGTCTATTAGTCTATTAGCCTCATTTAAGTTAGGGCGTCTACCATTGCCGACAAACTCGGATTTAATAAAGTAATTAGCTTGTGTAGTTACATGCATTGTCGCACCTCCATGCACATAAAAATGAGATTGAGTTAAATCTTTTTTGACATGATACCTCAAATTCAAGGGAACACTTAAAATATTCATTTGGATCTTATCAATTTTGATTTTTAAATATCCTTGCAAAAGGCTGCCAAACGTTTCTGCATTTTTAGGAGTATACTGACGATTTGCATAATTGAAACCAGATTCCAATTCCCAATTCCCAACTACTAGACTGGTCGAAAAGCCAGCACCGTATCCCAAAGTAGCATGGTTGTAGGATTTTAAATCTAAAATCTTATCATATGAAGTCATGATGTATGTGTATTCCGCATTCAGATTTGCGCCTAGTCTCCATCGTACAATAGAATTCAATCGGTAGCATGATAAACAAAAAGGAAGATTATTATCTTCATCAATTGAGAAATTCACTAAAGATTCGAGAGGTAGTTTTACAACATCTAGTACTGGACCTATACCCTTAATGATTTCATCTTTGGACGTGATGAGAACAGGATCCATTTCTTGTTTGATAGATTGTGCGTCATCGCCTTTTACTACAGGAGTTACACCAGAAGAGACTTCTAAAATAACTTCCTTACTTTTATTAGTTGATTTACTGCCAAGGTCGTTTGATATTTTACGGATAATTGAATTATTTTCTATAGCTGTATGACTTACTTTAGAATCAAGATTCGAAGCAGAAGCAATTGTTTTTTGAACATTTGAAGCTTGAGCATTTGACTTCGTTTTAGGAGTATCTTTAGATGTACTAACTGGTAGTTCTATTGAACTGTTCTGTGATGTTGTGTTCTTGCTAAAGTTCTTACTGTCACTAATGTCCAGCTTAGCTATGGGCTGAGTTTGAATACTAGCTTCTTTTTTGGATTGGATGTGATTCTCTAGAATTGGCTTTGCCTGAAAGAAAATCAATAGTAGCGAAGCCAAGATAGCTACTTCAGCAAGTTTGTATTTGAATAGTAGCTTATACGGGAGTACAAATTCTTTGTCTAGTTCTCGATTGAAAGATTCCCATTCTCCAGCACGTTGTGGCACAGTGTAGTTTAGCAGCTTGTCATAAGCGAGCTGATCAATTTCAGCATCGATGCTTTGCTCAACAAGTGCATCTTGAGCATCTAATTTATTGGACAATGTCTCCCAAGTGCTTGCGTCGTATTCTGCTTGAAGATCTTGGAGATTCTCTTTAATGCTGTTGTCAATATTAATATCAGCACCAATGTCAACTAGATTTTCATCAAGCTCCAAGCTAGGAAGAAAAGCATCCCAAGCTGGAGGTTCAGGAACTAGTATATTATCAATACTATCCTTAATACCTTGATCGAATGCAAGATCCTCAGTAGTAGTTGGGATAAGATTTGCGTCCAGCTTATCATTCAGCAGTTCCCATGTATTTTCGGGATCTCCGGCATGAAGTTGAGACAATGTGTCTTTGAAAAATTTATCGAGAAATCTATTTGCCATGTTCGATAAACCTTGTTTGTATGATGTGCTTAAGCTTCATCCTTGCTTTCACTAAATTTGATCTTGATGTACTTTCCGTTATTTCTAGTTTTTCAGCTATTTCTCTATGTGAGTATCCTTCTATGACATACATATTAAAAACAGTACGATATGATGGAGTCAGACTTCTTACTGCTTCTAGTACTTCTTTTTCTGAAAGTGCACTTATTGCATCTGCATCGGAAATCTGCTTATCATATACCTTATCTAAATCCTCTGTTCGTCTTCTCACTGCTTTGCGATAAAAATCAATAGCTGTGTTTACCATTATTCTTCGCATCCAAGCGACTATGGACGTTCCAGGCTGATACTTTTCTATGTGCTTAAATATCTTGATAAAACCATCATGGAGAATATCAAGCGCATCTTCTCTGTTATTTGAATACCTAAGACATACGCCCATCAGCGTACCATAATAGTCTTCATATAAGGACTTCTGAGCCCACCGTTCTTTTCGAACACAGGCTTGAATCAGATCCTTCTCTTGGTTTTTCAAATTTAAGGCGATTTCCATAATACTTAGTTAGGTTAGAAAATCGAATAGATAACAGCTACTATTCACTAATACATAGTAAGATCGCTATATCTATCCATATCTAAAACTAACTAATTATGAATAAATTGCGAAAAATAATGTCTTTTACGGGCACATTTATATCTTATAAACGCTTTCAATCTCTGATTGGCTGCCGCTTTCACCGGTAAATTAAGTTTTTGTTAAACAAATAGCTAGCTGGTACATATAAGTATTGTTTTGTAGTTTTAGCTGAAAATATTGTCATGAAGAAGATATTAGTCTCCCTGTTATGTGTA
This sequence comes from uncultured Saprospiraceae bacterium, assembly GCA_937974575.1. Lineage (GTDB taxonomy): Bacteria > Bacteroidota > Bacteroidia > Chitinophagales > Saprospiraceae > JALZVN01. The sequence continues at coordinate 19,409 of CALJVI010000304.1, forward strand.
GTTTGTTTATTATCTACTACTTCGTCTATATATGCACAGAAGTATGGATATGTTAACCTTGGTAATCTTTTGACTCAAATGCCAGAGGTAGAGGAAGGGAGTATACAATTGGAGGAATATCAAAAAACTATTTCTGAACAGCTTCAGATCAAAATCAATGCCTGGGAAAAGGAAGTACAAGAGTTATCAGAAAAAGTAAATACACTGCCTCCTGTAGAAGTTAAGTCGAAAGAAGCAAAATTGCTAGAGGAGCAAGAGCTTATCTATAAAGAAGAGCAACTGCTGTCTCTAAAAATGGTAGAGAAAAGAAAAGAAATCATGGGCCCCATACTGAATAAGGTGCAACTGGCAATAGATGCCATCGGCAAAGAGCAAGGCTATACAATGATATTTGATGCTTCTGTACCCAATACTATGCTATATGTAGATGAGCTTGTGGACTTGTCTGCAGATGTATTGAGTAAACTCGGAATTAAAAAAGAGTAGAATAGACTTGATTTGCGCTATAGGTTTTGAACATATGCATTGAGTCGTTTCATATCCAGCTGACCGACCAGCTCTCCTTGATCCATTATCGGTACTATACCATATCCACGTTGTTGAAATAGAGCGATAGCATTATCCAGAGGATAGTGGTTTGATATTTCTTCCCAGGTATTGCTTCGGTATTTTTCGACGGGTGAAATAAGATCATTTTCTTTTACTGCATGCTGGATAAATCTCCCGAATAATACACCAACAACTTTTTCATTTCGGTTGAAGACTAAAAAATTATCCTGTTCGGAATGCGTATGATCTATAGCTTCTTGTATGCTTTGATCACGGTATAGTTTTGCAGAGATAGGCAGCATTACATCGTTTACGGTTTTGCCTTTTAGGAGGCCCTCTCGTTCCACATTTTTCCATTCAAATCGAGAAGTGAAAATAACGAAAATTGCAATTGCAAAAACAATGTAGTTGGCGCTAATAATACCATACACTATAAATCCAAGGGCACAAAACTGAGCTACAATATAGGCGATTTTTGTAGCCTTGACACGATCCATTTTTCTAGCTAAGAGAGCACGCAGTACTCTGCCTCCATCCATCGGAAATGCGGGAATCATATTGAAGAGCACCAGCATAACATTTGTACCTAAGACATATGCCGCTAAGTTTTGCCATAAAGACATAGCTACTAGAGGATCTGGATGGACAATAGTCAGTCCATCTTTTCTCAGGAAGTAGACCAGGGGAAGTAAGATCAAAGCGATGACCACATTCACTGCGGGGCCAGCTATAGCCACTTTAAATTCTTCAATGGGCCTTGAAGGTATTCGCTCCAATCTCGCAACACCTCCTATAGGTGAGAGTATGATATCTCGGGTCTTTACGCCATACCGCCTAGCAGTCAAGGCGTGGCCATATTCATGCAGAACAACACAAAAAAATACGATAATAAACAGAATGCTCAAGCAGGCGATACCCTGTATACCTGCATCTATCTGATTACCTAGAAATATGATATACAAAAAAATCAATGGGAATGACCAATGTAGAAAAACAGGGATATTAAATAAGGTGGCAATCTTGAGTGTTCCTTTCATTCAAATTATTTACTTGATTCAGTCAGGTGAATACACTTGGAAAGATAGGCTTTATTTGAATATTCTTCATAGACTATCGACGGTCTCCAATATAGTATAGATCAAATGGGCTAGGGGTAGTAGCTAGCACGACCTCTTCGGGAGTGAGTCCTTGGAGTAGAGGAGGGAAGGGTTGGCAAAAAGGACCGAGCTGACTAGCGAGTAGCGGATGGCCCGCCAGAGAGGGATTGCTATTTTCAGCAAACCCTCTCGGGAGCCTCCAAATAAAAAAAGCACATACCCCCCAATAGGAATACGTGCTTTTTGATAGTAGAAAATTATTTTTACTAAGCTTCTTGAAGATTCTTAGGTTGTGTTTCTACATAGAGATTTCCTTTTACGACATTTCTCGAAATTACGATTTTTTGTATTTCAGAGGTGCCTTCATAGATTTGAGTGATCTTTGCATCACGCATCAATCGCTCCACATGGTACTCCTTGACAAAGCCATATCCACCATGTATTTGGACTGCTTCTACAGAGTGCTTCATCGCAATGTCAGAGGCAAAAAGTTTTGCCATAGAACTAGCACTGTCAAAATTCATTCCCATATCTTTCATCCATGCAGATCGATATACTAGGAGCTTGGCCGCCTCAATATCTGTTGCCATGTCAGCCAGCTTAAAAGCTATAGCTTGGTGCTTGTTGATAGGTTTGCCAAAAGTTTCACGTTCGTGCGAGTATGCCAAAGCCAACTCGTAAGAACCACCAGCGATACCCAATGCTTGGGCAGCAATACCGATACGGCCACCAGACAATACTTTCATTGCGAATTTGAAACCAAATCCGTTTTCGCCGATTCTATTTTCCTTAGGAACTTTTACATTATTGTACATGATAGTATGCGTATCCGAAGAGCGGATACCCAACTTGTCCTCCTTGGCTCCGATGTCTACACCCTCCCAAGAAGTCTCTACGATAAGTACATTGATCCCTTTGTGCTTCAACTCAGGATCACTCTGCGCTACTACAAAATGAACAGACGAACTGCTGCCATTGGTAATCCAGTTTTTAGTACCGTTGAGCAGATAGTGATCGCCCATATCTACAGCAGTCGTACGCTGCGAAGTGGCATCCGATCCAGCCTCTGGCTCGGATAGACAAAATGCACCGATCCATTCTCCAGTAGCAAGCTTAGTTAGGTATTTTTGCTTTTGATCTTCGTTGCCAAATTTTTCCAATCCCCAACATACGAGAGAGTTGTTTACAGACATGATAACAGAGCAAGAGTTGTCGACTTTTGAGATTTCCTCCATGGCTAACACATATGACATCGTATCCATTCCGCCGCCGCCATACTTAGGGTCTACCATCATACCTAAAAAACCAAGCTCACCCATTTGGCGGATTTGCTCCGTAGGATAAGTCATATTTTTATCTCTTTCTATGACGCCAGGCTTGAGTTCACGCTGCGCAAAGTCACGTGCTGCATCTCTTACTGCTATTTGTTCTTCTGTTAATTCAAAATTCATAAGAATGTCTTTTTATTGCCGCAAAGTTAGCGAATTTTCGCTAGATTCCGAAGCAATGCTTTTGTATATAATAGCTAAGCAGAGGATTTTGTTGCCATTATTTTTGGATAGTTTACTACCAAAACTCCTACTGCACCTACAAGGAATATACTTAATACTAGAAAAGCATAGATAATGTTATTCTCAGTATGAAATATAGGAAGTAAAAATAGGCTCAATAGTACTATTCTAAACAGGATATTGCTTAGTGCAAAGATACTAGCGGCTCTTCCAAATACTTCATTGGGTACTTTCTGAAATAAAAATGTCGTCCTCATGATCCGTACTCCGGCATTGGCTATCCCAATCAAAAATAAAGTGAGCAATAATACGGTGATACTACAGGTAGTAAATAGCGCAAAGTAAACCATAGCACACATAGCTGTGAGGATAATTATTCCCATAGGCATGCTCATTTTTTTAAACAGGAATCGTATAGTCAGCCCCGTAAAAATAGCACCCACAGCATAAAATATCTCACTGAAGGCATACACCGCTCCAGTCTCCTGCAAATGATCTTTGACATAGGCTGCTCCTAGGAAAAATCCTTCCATCAGTACAGTCACGAATACGAGATAGGAAGCTATTCCGAATATCAATAATTCTGGATATGATCTCAGGTAATCGAGCCCTATTTTGAATTGCTCACGCAGTGGGAGGGATTGTTTTTTACGCACCTTCACCGGTACATAGCGTATAAAAAGGATCACTATAAAACTCGCCAAATAGGTCAGCCCATCTAACATAAATATTTCATGTATCGGCCATGGATCTATTCTGAATGGCAGCTCAAAAGTAAAGCTCATCAGCTCCAGTCCTTGATCGCCCACACCAGCGAGTAGGAGTGTCGCGCCAGCACCTGCGAGCATCGCAGTGATCTGCCCTTGGATCTCTATATACGAAGTGATGGAACCATAATATTTTTCTTCAGATATCTCTTGTATGAAAGCGTATAGGTTGGGGTAATGTAGATTGTAAGTAATAAAAGTCAAGGTAAATACCATGACGACCCAATACCACTCCAGCGCACCCTGCATCCATCCCACTCCTGCCACCGCCAAAAGAATCACACCCACTATGATATTAAGTATCAAGAATAAATGCTTTCGATTGTATTTATCGATCAGCGTACCACAATAAGGCGCCCAAAAAAGGATAAGAAAATTAGTGAGTAAATAGCCTTGCAAAAACTGAGGCATCATGCCTTGCTCTGCAAAGTACCAGGGTATAGCAATCATCGACATACCCTGCGCAATACCAGATATGGTATTGGCGACAAACAATAAAATAATCGCAGAAAAATTCTTCATCTAAAGCACCTCCAGCAAGGTTCTAAACACCACATACTTGCCCGCATATTTTTCTTGATAATCCTTTCTTAGAGCTGGCGCAGCCTTGGTTTCGTATTGCTGCAAAATAGCCAAAGATTCACATTCGTATTGCACCGCATAGGTGACTCCCATCTCATCACCACCGATCACTCTGCACAGCCTACTGGTCTGAAAATAGCCCGTAGCCATCACATCTGGTATATGATGTTCCTGCATCCACTTTACCCAATCCTGCTCGATGTCAGGATCAATACTCGCCGTGACATTATATATTATCATAGATTTTTTATTGCAAAGATAAGCTTAATTTTAGCTTAGGACTGAACACGGCCGCTATTCAAATTTACTTTAGATAAGGATTCAAATGCTTTGGGGGCTCCAGCACTGAGTGGACTATGATCTCTTTATTTTATTGGAGATATAGGCCACTCAGGCTGTCGTGTCGTCCGTTCCATCCGCTGAAAAACGCGGATCCACTTCCACCACTAGCCTCTCACGCGCTCCGCTTGCAGGGCTTAGCCTTTCGGCACGCCTTCCAGGAA
>CALJVI010000305.1 GCA_937974575.1 uncultured Saprospiraceae bacterium
TGTTTCTACCCATTCGTGATTCTTGAGCTTCTTGAGCGCCTTCATAGCTATAGGGGCAGGCTTAAAAGACTTCTTATCTACTAAGCACATTTCCTGCTCAGCACCCATACGAGTGATCCCACTTTCAAACCAGTCATTATCAATCATGTATTTTAAAGAACGGACATCAGCCAATAACTGCCTAACAAAGCCATTCATCTGAGCTTTGTCGGAAAGAAGAGATACACGCTGTTCGCCCATAGTTCAATATTTGATTTTTTTGATAAAATATAAATTCTTAAAATCGTGGTATCAATTGATTAAATATAAGCATTCTTACACCAGTTTGGTATAAAATTACGTTATGAAATTGGAATTGTTTTCTGAGTTTTTTGATTTTAATAATTACTCGCTTTAAATCAATACTTTTACATTTAAGCTAAAGATATAATATGAAATATATAGGATTCATTATTTTGACTTTTATGGCCTTATGTTCATGTAAGAATGAACCAGATGAGCTATTTGAAATATCCTATGATATAGACAGTACCGTCTTTGAAGCTGGATTGAACCAATTTCAAGTACACTATTTGGACAGCTATGAAGTCAATACGAGAATCGATGAATACCTTGCTGCAAATGGCCGTACTAGAGATGATATCAGCAGCATAGTACCAAAGAGTGCAGAGATTACAAATCTACTCACGAATACGAGCTTGGATTTTTTACAGCGGATCAATTTACATGTATTTGATGGTAGCCAATTCACTCCCGATGTGACTGAGAATGTTACCGAGATTTTCTTTAGAGACAATGTACCACAAGATCGGAGAACATTCATTGATCTGCTACCGGCGCTGCCAAATGTAAAAGATCAAATGCTAAAAGATAAATTCAATATAAGCCTTCGGGTACAGCTGCGAGTACCCCCACCCAATACTGTAGAAGCAAGAATGAAAATTCGCTTTTCTGTCCAATAAAAAAAGCTGAGCCATTAGGCTCAGCTTTTTTTATAGTTCGTAAATGTTTTTAATAACTGGATCACTTTAGATAGTAGAATGATTTCCTACTAGCAATGCATACATCGTAGCTTTGGCTAGGTTCGTAGATTGCTCCAATGGAAAACCTTTATCAAGGTAGTAATCCTCTAGCAATATCTGCACCTTGGCTGAGACTAACATATAAGCCTTATGTGTTTCTTCCTCTATTTTATTTGTTGACTTTCTCATTTGAAGTTGAGTGTTCATTTTGATCATCCATTCCTTTACCATGAGCGCATCTGCACTACCTAGTTCTTTTGGCTTTGTATATAGACTGATCAAGGCTTTAAGCTCTGAGTCTACAAAACTGATCTTCTGTCCAGAAATATTTTCTGAAATAGCCAATAACAATTGGACATCAGACCAATCCGTAAAGTAACCCGATGATATGTGTGCATTTTTTTCTACGCTGAGTCCAAACTCTTTTAAGGTAGGATTCAACTGTACGGCGGCGTAATATGCGTTAGCCGTTTTTGCACCATATCTACCATTTGGCTCTGCGTTAAAAGTACCGTATACTGCCAAAATTGACTGTAGATTTTTGACTGCATTTCTAGCTAAGTCTTCATTGATATTTGGCGCTATAGATTTGGATAAGGCAACTCGTCCTACTATTGGAGGGGCTACCTCAGCTGGTCTAGAAATAGAGGCTCCACCTTTGGCCGTAAACTCAGAAACACTTCCAAGCCCTCTTGTATGTAAACTTTGCTGGTAGGTAATATCTGCATTATTCACTTCATGTAGGAAAATACTATTGACACGAATCACTTCAGAAGTTGTAAACCCATGTTGATACAACTCGTTTTGTAAAGGTAAAGCAGATGCATAATCAGGAAAAATACCTGTAACGATCTTAAATACACCTTGCTCCATGGTAGTAAACACTTTTTTATTCAGCTGAAATCTATCCCAATCAATCTGGTCATCGTTTTTGTAAGATGCCAATTGTATCACGTAAACTTCCTTTCCTTTCTGGATGGGTAATGGAGCTACGTAGGCCTTAGGGAAATTTTTACGCTGCATATTTTGAGTAACAGCTTCTGCCTTTTGTAAATTATCAAATGTTCCTAGAACTGCATCATGGTTCGCACCATTTGTTGATGGCTCAAAATAAACATTAGCGATGTCTGAAAGATGTGTCAAATCGGCTGCAACCAGTGATTCTACTGAACCCAATTGGACGACGTAGTGAGCCGGAGACTGAGCATTAAGACTAGTCCATGTACTCAATGCCAAAACGATTATTAAAGTGCGTAGGATATTCATTGTAAAGATATTTGCTTGGTTAATAGAATAACACATATAGATTATTCTTAATATATAAACTGCTTATTTTTACTATTGTTACACTGCAATAGTTAATACTTTGCTAAGAAGTGGTATACCTCATTGAGGGAGTGGTCTTTTTCATTATTCAAGCCTTCTAGATGGTCAAAAAATCACAACATTTAGTCAAAATCCTGACTATGTACACATTTTGTTAGCGCTAAGGGGAGTAGCGATACGAGATGATCTGTATGACTCATGAAGGTGTGGCTAGGGGTGGATGAGCGACCAAGCGAATACGCAACTAGCCACTACCTGAATAGGCATACAGGTCGTCGAGTACAAGCGGATCACCTGTTAAAAGCGCCCTCCCAAAAAAGACCCATCCTGGAGTATAAAATTTTAGAAATAAATTGATTGTTTTCAGCATCTTTGCATCATGCCGCAAATAGCTGAAATCAAAGCTCGAACGAATCGTATAGACGAGATCAGAGCCATTCTCCAAGAAAAAAATGCCACCTCAAAAGGCATAGATCACCAGGTAGATACCTACTTCAAAATAGAGACTGGTCGACTGAAGCTGCGGCAAGGAAATGTAGAAACCAATCTCATATACTACAACCGACCCAATACCAAGGCTCCAAAAAAGTCGACCGTACTACTCTACAAACCTGATGAATCTGATCACTTAAAGGCCATCTTAGAGGCTGTCCATCCGGTGCTTTGTGTCGTAGACAAACAGCGTGAAATCTATTTTATAGATAATGTAAAATTTCATCTGGACACCGTCAACAGTCTTGGCACCTTTGTGGAAATCGAGGCTATAGATGACACCAATGAACTCGACTATGACATCATACTGAAACAATGCAATGCGTATATGTCAGCCCTGGACATAGCCGAGGGGGATCTTATCTCCGTGTCCTACAGCGATCTTATCATGCAACAAAGCGCAGTATAATGCCTAGAAATTTTCCAGCAAAAATATTGCTCTTTGGAGAGTACACCATACTCCTAGGCACAGAGGCACTAGCGGTGCCAATTCAGAATTTTACGAGCAAGTGGGATTTCAGTGATGCGCCCCACCCTTCTCAAGTTCACCTGCAAAGGCTTTTGCAGTTTCTCAAAAAAGGGCAATGTCCGTTTTTGGATTTATTCCAGCTGGAGAGCGACATGAAGAAGGGGCTAATTTTTGACACTACCATTCCTATAGGATATGGAGCAGGAAGTTCTGGCGCAGTGAGTGCAGCGATACTGCATAGATATGGCAATAAGCCCAGCAAAGATATGGCTAAGTTGCGATACCAGCTGACCTATATAGAAAATCACTTTCATGGCAACAGCAGCGGTCTTGACCCACTGGTATGCCACTTCCAAAAGCCCGTACTCATTGATGCAGAAAAGCAAATTCAATTGCTACCAGACTTGGATTGGAAAAGCAAAGGGACTTTCTTTTTGGTAGACACATTGCACTCTCGATCTACCGCTCCACTGGTTGACGCATTCAAAGAAAGTATTCAGGATGAAGAATACCTGAATGAAATCAAAAACTATCTGGCACCTGAAGTGAAAGTGGCCATCCAACATTTGCGCAGTGGAAGCTCGGACGAACTTTTTGAAGCGATGCATGATATATCCATGTTTCAGTTCAAGCACTTCAAATCGATGATTCTACCTGACTATCAGGATCTGTGGTTTCGCGGATTGACCAGCGATTTGTATAAGCTCAAATTATGTGGCGCTGGTGGAGGTGGTTTTATCTTAGGTATGGCTCCAGATTATATCGCGGCAAAAAAACAGATGCGCGGATACAAATTGATCAGAATAGAGTAAGGAGAAGTGACGACTATCTTTATTCTGTAGCCTTGAAGAAGTATTGCAAGTCTGGATACTTTTCTAAATAAAGAAGTCCTTTATTTTTATCCAATCTATCCCCATCGATATAAGGCAATATCTTAGTTTCTGTCAGGCCAAACTTTACCATCTCTGCTTTAAATTCTACAGCAGTCTGAAAAGTGCGATACGTTCCTACAGAATATACATATCTATTTTCCGTCATTCGTTTATCAACCTTAGGATCGGGCATTTGATCTAGAACGGCATCATCAAACATCTGCCCCGTACTAGCTATTTGTATCTTGTAGGTCAAGCCATCTTGGCTACGTTCCAACCTTGCTGCACCTTGGTCTGCTTGAAACTTGCTGACTACAGGCAATACATACTGAACATCAATGCCAGACTCTCCTTTGCCTTGCACCTTAAATTCTACACGATTGTTCAACTGCTTACCGACTTCATTTTCTATGCCATTGATCTCATTCAATGCGATGGGATAAAGTGGGCCAAAGCCAGTGACCTGAATTTTTCGTGCAGGGATACCTTTATCGATAATAGCTTGAGCTACCTTTTCGGCACGCTTAATACTGAAGTACATATCAAATGACAATGGTCCCGTCACGGAAGTATGACACTCTATGCGCAAGCTTAGCGTATTATCCAACTTAAGCAATTCCGTGATAACGTCAATTTTCCTTTTATTGGCTTCTGATAGTAAGTCACGATCCGAAGAGTAGTATATCGGCTCTACATTTACCTGAGCCGGAATTTCTATTTTCTCTTCTTCTTCAAAACTGACTCCTACACTATTAGCTTTACCTGCAATAATTTGTTGAGAAATCGCTAGACGTTTTTCTTTATCTTCAAGTTGTATAAACGTGATAGGCTGGGCACTTGCATTTTGTTCGGATCTCGCTTTTTTGAAATAGGCAATATAAATATCTCTTTCGCCAAGTCCTGTTTTCCGTCTTGAAGACAGCAAGCCTTTGGTCCCGTCTTTGGTCAAATGAAAGTGAGTATCATCCTCTGCTGAATTGATTGGCATACCCATATTCTTTACTGTCGACCACTTCTTTGACTCTTCATCATAGTCCGCTTGAAACACATCAAAACCTCCTATAGATGCTCTACAATTGTTAGAACTAAAATAAAGTGTTCTCCCATTTCTTGCCAAGTGAGGGTACTGCTCATCAAATGATGAGTTTATCTCTGGCCCTAGGTTGAAAGGCTGTGACCAACTGTCATCACTCTTGACCATAGCGTAGATATCATATCCGCCATAGCCCCCTTGGCGATAACTCGAAAACAGGACTATACTATCATTAAAAAAATAAGGCGCATTGTCTCCATTGCTCATATCGATCGGAGTCATATATTCACTTGGAGATACGGCCTCTTCTTGATCCGCAATAAATGTATCTACCAGTAACCTCCCCTCTTCATATTGCTTACCTCTGAATAGATAAGACACATTACCCGTTTGGCTAAAGCCTAAGAGTACGTCCTTGTCTTGACTATTGAGCAAACCTCCCATAGGAGAAGCAGGGATCCAAGTACCGTTTTCCTTTTTACTAAAAAACAGATCACTATTGTACTTTCCGTATTCATTATCTCTTTGTCCGAGGCGATTACGCAAGCCTCCTTTTGAGCTTTTGCGAGCAGAAGAAAAATAAATCTTTTCACCATAGTTGGGACTTTGTATAGCACCAAAGTCATCATACTGTGTGTTGATATTTCTACCGAGGTTTTCGACTAGGGCTATTTCTGGCATACTCAACTGCCGATTACCTACATTGCAGTTACGTATAAGGTTTCTGACTTCTAGCAGGGAAGCGTCACGCTCTTTGGTCTCGCGCAAAAACTGTTTATACAGCTGTTCTGCTTTATCAAAATCTTGTTGTCCATGCGCAAGCCTTCCTAAATAAAAATAGGATCGTGGGTTGTAATTTTTCTCTAAGATAAGTTCTGAAAATATTTTCAACGCCTGACTGAGGTTGTTGGTCTCATAGCTGGCTACCCCCATATTATATCGTGCATCTCGGTCGAGTGCTTTACGATTAGAAAATTGGGTGTAATAATATAAGGCCTTGGTATAGGCATTATTCTTATAGTATAGATCAGCTTGTTTCTTTATCTTCCCAAGGTCCTGGGCAGATAGAGTAGTCTGAATAGCTATCAATGCTAACAGAACAAAAAAACCGGCGCGAAAAATTCTTTTCAAAAGTTTTATATTTCTCTTGTTTTATCAAAGTCCTCTAGATAGTCTGCTATCCTTCTCAAAAATGAGCCGCCCAAGAAACCATCGACTACTCGATGATCATAGGACAAGGATAAGAACATCATCTGTCTCACTGCGATTACATCGCCATGTGCTGTTTCTAGCACTGCTGGTTTTTTGCGAATGGCTCCTACTGCTAGGATAGCCACCTGAGGTTGATTGATAATAGGAGTCCCCATCACGTTTCCAAATGTTCCTACATTTGTCACTGTAAATGTTCCTCCCTGTATTTGATCTGGGCTCAGCTTATTTGCACGCGCCTTAGTAGCCAACTCGTTGACCGTTTTGGTCAAGCCCAGCAGATTCATTCTATCTGCATGCTTGATTACCGGTACTATAAGATTGCCACTAGGTAGTGCTGCTGCCATACCTATATTAATATCTTTTTTGACTATGATGTGATCTCCTGATACAGAGACATTCACCATAGGATAGTCGCCTAGTGCTTTCACTACCGCTTCCATGAAGATAGGTGTGAAAGTAATCTTTTCACCGTACTTTTTCTGGAAGTCTCCTTTTACACTATTTCTCCAATTTACTATTTCTGTCACATCCGCTTCTACAAAAGAAGTCACGTGAGGAGAAGTATGCTTACTGTTTACCATGTGCTTAGCGATCAGCTTACGCATACGGTCCATTTCTATTATTTCTACATTACCTTCAGCTATAGGAACATTATCATTCTTAGCTGCTGCTTGTTTTGGAGCTGCTGGTGCTACTACTTGAGCAGGTGCGCTATTACTTACTGGAGCTACTACTTGCTGCTGTTGCTGTATAGGAGCTGTTGGCACATGTACACCATTGCTTCCATTAGCACTTCTGCTAGAGACGTAGCCCAATATGTCTTTCTTCGTCACTCTACCATTCAGTCCAGTCCCTGGTATAGTATCCAATTCTTGGTTAGAGATACGCTCCTTTTGAGCTATGTTTTTCACCAGTGGTGAGTAAAATCTATCTGATCCACCTCCTGCTAATACTGGCTGCGGAGCTGGCTTATGTACGACTTGCTGCACTGGCTGTGGAGCTGGTGCAATTATTTGCTCTTTTACATGACCATTTCCATTGCTGGAAGGTGCTTGTACTTCGGCTATAGGAGCTGATTTTTGAGCTGGTATTGTACCATCTGTGCTGATCATCGCCAGTACTTTACCTACTTCTACTACATCATCTTCGGCGAATAGGATCTCAGTGATCACGCCTGCAGTTGGTGATGGCACTTCAGAGTCTACCTTATCGGTAGCTATCTCTAGTATAGTCTCATCAGCTTCTACGGAGTCACCTACCTGCTTTACCCATTTGAGAATAGTCGCTTCCACGATACTCTCTCCCATTTTAGGCATTACCAATTCTACTAGGGCCATGTATTTAGATGTTTATCTTTTGTTAAAATATAGCAAAATATTATGCTCCAAATCAGTCACAAAAATACTAAGCTTATTCGGTATTCTTTGCAAAAAGGGACTAATAGTTCTCCAAAACAAAGCCTCTTAGCCTATTCAAGGCAAAATTGGCTGTGTATTCGATGTTCTTTAAACGATCTTTCCCCAATTGTAGTTTGTACGTAGATGTATTCTTCTGGTTACTTATAGCTAGCCAAATGGTTCCCACAGGCTTCTCTTCAGTCCCTCCCGATGGACCAGCTATACCCGAAATACTCACAGCGATATCTGTCCCGAATCGAGCCAGAGCGCCCGCTGCCATTGCTTTTACTGTTTCTTCACTGACGGCACCGTACTGTTCTAGAGTTGCAGAGGGCACCTCCAATTTATCCATTTTCACCTCATTTGCATAGGCTATTACTCCACCTTTATAGTAGGCCGACGAGCCAGACACACCAGTTATCCGATGTCCCAGATACCCACCCGTACAGCTCTCTGCTGTGGCCAGCTGCAAGCCTTTGGTTTTCAGCACTTTCCCAAGCACACTTTCTAAAGTCTCCGTATCGTATCCATACACCAAATCTGGGATCTGAGCTACTACCAGCTTAACCTTTTCTGTCAGATCAGCTTGCAAAGTATCTGTATCCGACCCAAAGGCACCAAGACGCACCCGCACCTTGCCTAGATTAGGCAAAAAAGCCACCTTATAGTTTTCAGGCAATGCATCAGTGACTGCTGCGATACGATCAGCCACTACAGATTCGCCAGCTCCAGCAGTCAAGATGGTTTTGTATACACTGGGTTTTAGCGTGAATTTATCCAATAGCGCAGGTACCACCTCATGCTCCATGAGATACTTCATTTCATACGGTACGCCAGGCATAGATACTACAACCTTCTCTCCGTTTTCAAACCACATTCCAGGCGCAGTCCCTCTTTTATTGGTCAGTATTATTGCCTTGTCTGGCATATAGCATTGATCTTTGTGCGAAGGCATAGGTGCTCTACCAAAACGTTCAAACATCTTGCACAACCGTTCAAAGGTCTCCTCATGAAAATGCATTTCAGAGTCAAAGTACTTTGCCAAAACCGTCTTAGTGATATCGTCCTTTGTTGGACCCAGTCCACCAGACAGCAGCACGACATCCGCCTCTTCGAGTGCCATCGCTACATAGCGTTCTATCCCTGCAGCCGTATCACCTACCGTGCTAGAGCCTACTACTTCCGCACCATTCAGCGTCAAGTACTCCCCCATCCAAGCCGCATTCGTATTTATTATTTGACCTATGAGCAGCTCATCACCAATCGTCAGGATATGTACCTTCATTCAATTATCATTTAGTTTTGCAAAGGTACGCTTTATTGGATTCTGCTACTGCTATCTTGGATCACTAGATCTTACTTTCTTACTCGGGGCCATCACGATCACGACTCCGGCGAGCGCCTGCGTCTTAGACGTGACCGAGCTGTACGTTCCTACTCCTTCCTACGGTCGGAGTACCACTTCCATCTCTTGTCTCTACGCACTCCGTTTGTCGAGCTCCAGCTGTACGCTTCCGCAACGGAGCCAACACCTATCATACACCTAGTTACATCTCAATCAGCACACTAAAGAAATTTCACAAAAATGCTACTAACCAATATAATATATTCATCTATCGCACATATGGCTTACTAGATCTTAAAAGAACAAATGATCACTTCCTATATATTCTGTCCATACTGAGAAGAGCAATAATCCTATTATTCCTAACAGCTTGATTAAACAAGCATAGAGTTTAAAATAAGTTTAGTTTTGCACCTCATTTAAACAGACTGCGTTCTATTGCTTATTAAGCGTTTGAGTTTGGTGCAAATAACAAAGAAGAAAAAGTAGAATAATAGTCACAGCTCTTACTTCTTGTCCTTTTAATTCCAACCATTTTTCGCAGCATACACCGATTGACCTTTTGGAGGTCTAGAGATATAATTACACCATGGATAAATATTTAAACTTTTTTGACTTCAAGCAAAAAGTCAACTATACCACAGAGATACTTTCTGGACTGACAGTTGCGATAGCATTGGTACCAGAAGCTGTAGCTTTTGCTATGATTGCTGGTTTGGATCCATTGATTGGATTGTATGCAGCATTTGTCATGGGATTGGTCACCTCTATCTTTGGAGGTAGACCAGGTATGATATCAGGTGCTACTGGAGCGGTAGCTGTTGTGTTGGTTGCTCTTGCTGTATCTCATGGTAAGGAGTACATTTTTGCTACTGTAGTTGTAGCTGGTATTATTCAGATCTTTGCCGGTATATTTCGACTGGGCAAATTTATGAGACTGGTACCACATCCAGTGATATTTGGATTTGTCAATGGATTGGCCATTATCATATTCATGACTCAGGTTGCACAGTTTCAAGATGACAGTGGCGCATGGCTTGGTGGACAGACTTTGTACATGTTTTCTGGCTTAGTATTGATCACTATGGCTATCATTTGGTTGCTCCCAAAATTGACTAAAGTGGTACCTTCTTCTCTCGTAGCTATACTTGCAGTATTCGGTATTGTGATTGCATTTGGCTTAGACACCAAGACGGTTGGAGATATCGCATCTATAGAAGGAGGCTTCCCTCCCTTTCATATCCCTAATGTTCCTTTCACATTTGAGACCCTCCAAGTCATTTTTCCTTATGCCTTGATTATGGCAGGAGTGGGGCTGATTGAGAGTTTGATCACACTCAATATTATAGATGAGATCACAGAGACAAGAGGAAGAGGGAATAAAGAAGCTGCTGCCCAAGGGGTTGCTAACATTGTTTCTGGATTCTTTTTCGGTATGGGGGGTTGCGCTATGCTTGGACAGAGTTTGATCAATATATCTTCTGGCGCAAGAGCACGTCTTTCGGGTATTGTTGCAGCAGTAGCATTGCTTATTTTCATTATGTTTGGTGCAGGTCTGATCGAACAGCTGCCTATGGCAGCACTCACAGGCGTAATGATCATGGTAGCCATAGGTACTTTTGAGTGGGCTAGTTTTAGCACTTTCAATCGGATGCCCAACTCGGATATCTTTGTGATGGTCCTAGTTACATTGGTTACGGTCTTCTTGCACAATTTAGCTTTGGCAGTTATCGTGGGAGTTATCATCGCTGCATTAGTTTTCGCATGGGACAATGCGAAGCGAATTAGAGCACGAAAGCATACGGACGAAAATGGAGTAAAGCACTACGATATATATGGCCCTCTTTTCTTCGGATCTGTTAGTCTCTTCGCAGAAAAATTTGATGTTGTTAATGATCCAGATGAGGTGATTATCAATTTTGCGGAAAGCCGTGTAGTAGATATGTCTGCTATTGAAGCACTGAACAAGATCACTGATAGATATACTAAAGTAGGTAAGAAGGTCCAGCTTTCACACTTGAGCAAAGATTGCACTCAGCTTCTAGATGACGCAGCTTCATTGATCGATGTCAATATCATGGAAGATCCTCGGTATAAGGTTTTGGTGGATAAGATTAAATAAGGAATCATCCCAGCACCTCCTTCAATATTCTATGTGCATTAATCTCTGGGAAGTTATCCACATGCAATTTGAAAAAATTGAGTAGCTGACGAAGTAGTGCATGACGGGTATCTCGTGATATGTGTATATGATGCACTTCTTGTACACTAATGTGAAGTAGTTCACTTATCAAGCTAGACAGTTCCGCATTGACCGCATACTTATCGTCTTTCAATGGTGTGAACCGACCATCCCACAAATGAAAGTAGAGCTGCGAATCCTCTTGCACTCCACTGGGACCAAAACCCAGATGTGAAGCATACTCCAATAAAAAATGAAGATGTACATTGGCTACTGAATTAGCTGTTTTATCTATAAACTGCAATGTCTCCATCAAATAACGAAATAGGGCTTGATGCTCTTCCTCCCCCTTCATGGTCTTCTGCACTATCTCGATGATAAATAAACCTATCGAACCCTTGACCAAGTCATAAGGTACCTGATGATATATATAGTGATTGCTGAGTTCTTTGATACGATGCAGGGTAGACTTATTGCTATCATACACTACGAGGTCGAGTATACTCATGACCTGAAGTAGACCAGCACTCGTCTTTCCTTTTTTCTTTCGTACTCCACTTATGATATAGGACTTGAGACCTCTCTCTTCTGTTAGGATTTTGCAAATAAGACTAGTCTCCGAGTATTGGGTAGTCTTCAGGACTATGCCACGAGTCTTGATGATCATTTACTGATTTAATATATATCTAACAGATAGTGCTGCTTCATTAAAAACAAACTTCTGATCCAGAATACTCCAACCTGGTTTATAATCTATTGAAATAAGTAAAGGCATGGTATCTAAGAGCAGCTCCAACCCAACTATACCCTCGGCAACCCAGCGAAAAGTATCTGCATTGAAAGCCAATGTCGTACCACCACCCGCAAAAAAATTCAAGTGGTAGGACATAAATAAATGGTGTTCGTATAAACCTGTAAATGAATAGGTCCTCCCGTTGAGGTAGTTGAATCCTGCAATTCCTTCTATCACACCATTTACAGGCCAAACAAATCGCTTGTAAGAAATACCAGACAGTGGTCCTCCACGCAGACCAATGGCATCTATGTATGCATCTTGTGCTTTAGACGTTACAAAGAAGGTAACTACTAGGGTAATGATCAATAGTAAACGGCGCATTTTTTCTTCTAGTTAGCCATGTCAGATAAAAATTTGATACGCATCAGCTGTATTTCGTCTATACCTATATCATCATCTTTTAGTTCAGCAAAAGCAACTTCTATATCATCGGACTCTGCCTCCATGAAATAATCAATGATATCCAAACGAGTATCTTCATCAAGATTTTCTTCAAGATAATAATCTAGATTCAGCTTGGTACCAGAAGTAACGATGGCATCTAACTCCTCCATCATTTGCTCCATATTCATCTGATTGGAGGAAGCAATATCTTCTAGTGGTATTTTTCTATCTACGCTTTGTATGATATTAACCTTGGCTTTTGATCGGTTTGCCACTTGCTTTACAACAAAGTCGGATGGACGTTCGATATCGTTTTCTTCTACATAGGCCTTGATCATAGCTACGAAATCCTTTCCGTATCGCTTTGCTTTACCTATACTTACTCCAGAGATGTTAGCCATCTCTTCCATCGTAATGGGATAGTTGGAAGCCATTTCCTCTAGTGAAGGATCTTGGAAAATCACATAAGGTGGAATCTTCTTTTCTCGACCCACTTCACGACGTAGATCCTTGAGCATCTTCATCAAAGTCTTATCCAGAACTGCTGATCTACTGGCAGATGGATCTGGCACATAATCTTTATCATAATCATGATTGAGTGTCATCTTAAATCCTACTGGCTTTTTAATGAACTCAGTCCCTTTTTCAGTCAATCGCAGCAATCCGTATTGCTCAATATCTTTGTATATAAAATTGTTGAGTAGTGCACTTCTTAGGATCGAACTCCAAAAGTTTTCGTCCCTCTCTTTACCGACACCAAACAATTCAAGCTTATCAAACTTGAAGTCTTTCATTTCTTTGGTCTCTTTACCAATTAAGAAATCGGTAATAGCCTTAATCTTAAAGTTTTCATTAAGCACCTGTATAGAAGATAAGGCTTGATGCAAATCATCTTGCGCTTCGATCTGAGGCTTCGGATGCTTGCAGTTATCACACATATCATGACAATCGTCAGCATCATACTCTTCTCCAAAATAGTGCAATAAGAATTTTCTACGGCAAGAAGAGCTTTCAGAAAAAGCCATGATTTCTTGCAGCAGCTGTGCACCCATTTCTCTTTCAGAGACGGGCTTATCTCTTAGAAACTTTTCTAAACGCAACAAATCTTTGTAGGAATAGAAAGCAATACATCTACCATCCAATCCATCTCTGCCTGCTCTGCCTGTCTCCTGATAGTAATTTTCAATACTCTTTGGAATATCATAGTGCATCACAAAACGCACGTCTGGTTTGTCAATACCCATACCAAAGGCAATGGTCGCGACGATTACGTCTACTTCCTCCATAAGGAAGTCATCTTGAGCCTTGGTACGTGTCTTGGCATCCAATCCAGCATGATAAGCCGCAGCGCGGATACCATTCACTTTCAGTACTTCCGCTATTTCCTCAGTTGACTTTCTACTTTGTACATATATAATACCCGATTGCCCATCTATGCCTTTGATGACTTGGACGATTTGCTTCATTGTTTCCTCCTTTTTCATTTTCGGACGAACTTCATAAAACAAGTTGTCGCGATTGAAAGAAGATACAAACGAATTGGGGGTACGCATATTAAGATTCTTGACAATATCAGTTCTCACTTTAGGAGTAGCTGTAGCTGTCAAGGCTATAAGAGGTATTTCTTTATTGATTTCATCGAGCATGATTCTTATGCGACGATATTCAGGCCGGAAGTCATGACCCCATTCTGATATACAGTGCGCTTCATCTACTGCTACAAAAGAAATATCTACATTTTTGAAAAATTCAATATTCTCCTCTTTTGTTAAAGTCTCGGGAGCGATGAAAAGCAGCTTTGTCTTACCTGCTACAATATCCTCCTTTACCTTTTTCATCTGAGATTTATTCAAAGATGAATTTAGGAATGAAGCGACTTCATCGTTATCAGAATAACTTCTGATGGAGTCTACTTGATTTTTCATCAGAGCTATCAGCGGAGAAATGACTAAGGCCGTGCCTTCCATCATTAATGCTGGCAACTGGTAGCAAAGCGATTTGCCGCCGCCAGTAGGCATGATAACAAAAGTGTCTTTCCCGTTCAAGACGCTTTCTATAATCTGTTTTTGGTTTCCTTTAAATTTTTCAAATCCGAAATAGGACTTAAGGGCTTCGTCTACGCGCTCCTTTGTTTCAAACATCAGTAATACGTTCTTTTCTTAGATTAAATAAAAAAATAAAAAAGTAGTCTTGGTAGTTTTCGATAATGCCTCTTGATGTGGAGTCTATGCCTTGGCAAATAAAATTGACATCTATCCTAGAATAAAAAATGAGAACCTCTAGTAAGTTGATGATGTCATTACTTAAATACTAATATAAATATAATAATTTTAAATTAGCTTGAAATCAACCAACAAAAAAATAAATGTTGGTAAATTTTGTAATGTTGAAAATTTGCCGCATTATTATCTTCAATGATCAACGAAAATAAAGATAAGCATCTTATCACCACAACTGCAATTAAAACGATAAAAATAGAAGCAGAAACGCTCCTAAATTTAGTTAATGCCATTGGACCTACATTTGTAGAATGTGTTGAGCATCTATATAAAAAAAATGGTAGATTAGTCGTTACTGGTATTGGTAAGTCTGCCATCATAGCTAAGAAGATAGTAGCTACTTTTAACTCCACTGGAACCGCCTCTATATTTATGCATGCAGCCGATGCTATCCACGGGGATATAGGCATGATTCAGCCCAGTGATTCTGTATTGTGCATATCCAAAAGCGGGGAAACGCCTGAAATAAAAGTTTTAGTACCTCTGATTAAAAATCTAGGAAACACAATACTGGCATTCACCTCAAATGAAAAATCTTATCTCGCAAAAAGAGCTGACTACAGTATTTATATACCGGTAGCTAAAGAGGCCGACCCCAACAATCTAGCCCCAACAGCTAGCTCTATTGCACAGATGGCAATGGGAGATGCTATTGCTACCTCACTCCTTTCTTTGAGAGGGTTCACTACAGATGACTTTGCACAATTTCATCCTGGTGGAGCATTGGGAAAAGCACTATATCTCAGAGTCAATGATCTGTATCCAAACAATGAAAAACCCCAAGTCTACGTAGACACTAGTCTAAAAGACACTATAGTAGAGATGACCTCTAAGCGACTCGGAGTCACCGCTGTCTTAAAACAGGATCAAACTATGAGCGGCATCATCACCGATGGCGATCTTAGGCGAATGTTGGAAAAGGGCGGTGACATCAATCACTATACAGCCAAAGACATTATGAGCCCCAATCCTAAACATATTGAGGCTAGTGCCCTTGCAGTAGATGCTTTGCAAATGATGAGAGCCAGTAGTATCTCACAACTTATGGTCGTAGACCAAGATGTGTATGTAGGTATCATCCATCTTCATGACCTGATCCGTGAAGGACTAATTTGATCCTAAACACCTACCACCTTATAATTTATGACTACTGCTTGAGCTTTGTATAAATCTTGCCCACCTCATTGATGATCCAGACCCGATTTCCATTGCAGGAGGGACTTGAAAATTGAAAACCATACGCTCCAGCATAGACCTGAGGCGTGAAGGAACAAGTATTCACCTTGGGAATCGTAAAACGATCTATATCGTTTGCATATTCTCCTGTAGCTTCATAATGGGCCGTCTGCTGAAAATACAACTGCCATAAGGCCCACTTGATTTGCTCATCTGGCTTATGATCAAAAGAGGGTGCTGCTTCGGCAACGGATTCTTGTGCAAACTGCACATAACCCCACCACTCTGGCATATGCATAGCTATGGCACTCTGCGCTGACCATACCCAATTGTTCTCAGGCAATGGTTTTCCCTCATCATTGAGCACCTTTTCATATTTTCCTGTAGAGGTCTCCATCGTCCAGTCCACTCTGGAAAAATTAATACGCCATTGGTCGTTTATTTTTGGAGGCTGAGCTTTTGGTGCCATTTCTTTTAGGGCAGACCAAGGAATGGCTATTTCTACCGTCCAATATTTATCCGTATCGGAAGGATCATTGAGCGTACCGTTCACATGTATAGCATGTTGCACTTTATCCACATTCCAATTGAATAGGTAGTTGGGGCTTACCTGATGTCGGTATGGCCACATCATGAAAAGATCCCAAATGGTATTGAGTGCATTGATCTCAAATTCATAATAATTGTGGGCATCCCCATCTGGGTCTATAAAAATTTCGAAATCGTCATCTTGATAAATCACAGCATCTCTTTCTGTCAGCTTGGCCCAGATGTGCGGTTCTTCCATTTTAGCAAAAAAATAAAAGAACTCCTCATCCCAGAGCATCTTCATATTTGTTTTTAGCGATGGATTGGGTTTTAGATCTCCCTCGATATCCACAAAGTCGTCTGACCAATCCAAAGCTTGCCAGCTTTTTTCTTGATCCAATCCATCAATGACTATCTCATCTACTGGCTGTTGGCAAATATAGGTTTTGGGATTCCAAGGAATGGATGGAGCAAACTGAAGCTTATCTGAGTCCTTGATCGTAGGTTGAGCACTTACACATGCGGTAAGCAGAACAAGCCATACAAAATGAAGATTTTTTGACATGACAATAAAGATAGGAAATAGAACTAAAAAAAGAAGATACGAGGTAATGGGTTTTACTCAAATTCTTCATCCCAGACATCGCGCATCATGCTGGCTATCAGCTCTCGCCTTTCTACAGAGAAGGTGTCCATCTCCTCATCCACGTGCTTCAATATCAGAATGGCCTTTTTCATTAGGTTATGGCCAAAGGCGTCATGATCTTGCTCGTAGTAGACCCTAGCTTTTTGCTGTATCAAATTTCCGATCAACTCTAAGTGAGCAAGCTGTACATCTTCTCTATCCAATAGATCATCCAGTAGGTCATCAGCGTCCATATCGAGCAGACTCATGGGATCTATGTCCAAAGTATTGAGATACTCATTGATGTACTCCAATTTTTGTGCTGTATCAAAACCCAGCAGCTCCGCGACTACCTTCGCCAGTTCTTTGGACATTCTTTCTATGAGATCTTGCTTTATCATAAATATTCTATACGCTTTGTATAAATATACTTACACCAGAGGGTATATGTCAATGTTTTGACCAGTTTATTTTTGAAAAGCCAATGCTTTACTGTAAGAATCAAAATTTTCAGAATTCCACCTGGAATCCGCATTCGTTCTTTAAACATTAAAAGGCATAAAAGGAGATTCATATAAATCCCATATAAGAGGTAGTCCCCCTAATCTTACCATTGACTCTTAAATATCCTTATATGCCTTTTCTTAAATGTCTTATAGGGTTAAAAAAATTCAGACATTGCGACATGCCACAGGCATCAAAGCTCGACAAACGGAGTGCGTTAGAGACAAGAGGTGGTAGCGGCATTCCGATTTTTTCATCGGAATATAGCGGACGACTCGGTCACGCCCTTAGGTCGTGATGGCCCCTCCTAATCGCAAGAACCCCATTTTTTTGGCACTTTTAGGTAGCCTTATGCCTTCAGATGAATCAAAATGCCCTCCATCCAGTTTAATATATCATATAAAATTACCCTATATTTAGGTGTATTTAAAAGGCGAAGAATATATGACATACAACGATTTTACCATCAAAGCGCAAGATGCTATCCTGCAAGCACAGACGCTGGGGAAAAAAAGAAATCATCAATCTATTGACACCTACCATGTGCTGCTCGGCATCATGGAAATCGACGAAAATATAAGTCGCTTTCTGTTTGAGAAAATGGGGGTCAATATGAATGACCTGCGCCAGAAGTTGGAAACGCAAGTGGATAAGCACAAGACGGTGAAGGGTGAAATAAAGCAGCACTTGACTAAGGAGAGCAACCTGTCGCTGAGTAGAGCTAAAAAACTACGTAAAGAATTTAAGGATGAATTTATCTCTCTTGAACTGATCATCATGGGTCTTCTCATGAGTTCGGATGTGACGGGTGAAATCATGCGAGAATCGGGTGCTACGCTGGACGGTCTGAAGAAGGCCATAGAGGCCCTGCGCAAAGGGAAGTCTGTAAGCGAGCAAACCTCGGACTCCAAATATAATGTCCTCGAAAAATTTGCTGTATGCCTAAATGATCGTGCTGAAAATGGGGAACTAGATCCCATAGTAGGGCGTGACGAAGAGATCCGTCGTGTACTCCAAATCCTTTCTCGTAGGAAGAAAAATAATCCGCTCTTGATCGGTGAACCTGGGGTAGGGAAAACTGCTATCATAGAAGGTATCGCTTGGCGAATCGTCAATCAGGATGTGCCAGAAAGTCTGGCCAGTAAAAAGATTTACACCTTGGATATATCCTCTCTTATAGCGGGGGCGAAATATAAAGGTGAATTTGAAGAGCGGCTCAAAGCGATCATCAAAGAGGTGACTGCGTCCAATGGGGAGATGATCCTCTTTGTGGATGAGATACACACCATCATCGGTGCTGGAGGTGGAAAAGGTGCTATGGATGCTGCTAATATACTCAAGCCTGCACTCGCAAGAGGTGAGCTGCGTACCATAGGTGCTACCACGCTGGATGAATATCAAAAATATTTTGAAGCAGACAAAGCTTTGGTTCGTAGATTTCAAACGGTGGTCATAGACGAGCCTAGCATACCGGATACCATCTCTATCCTGCGTGGTCTGCAAGAAAAGTATGAGGTCTACCATAAAATAGAAATTCTGGATGAAGCGCTTATTGCTGCTGCGGAACTGTCTAATAGGTATGTAGGTGATCGGTTTTTGCCGGACAAGGCGATCGACTTGATAGATGAGGCTGCGGCTCGTCTACGATTGGAACTGGACTCTCTGCCTGATGAGATCGATGAACAAGATCGGAAAGTGCGTCAGCTAGAAATCGAGAAAGTTGCCATCAAAAGGGAAAATGATAAAGATAAGCTCAATAAAATCAATGAGCGTATTGCGAATGAAAAAGAAAAACTGGAATCTATATCTGCTATCTGGAAAACAGAAAAAGGCCTGCTCGATGAGATACAAGAGCTGCGCAAAGAAGTGGAAGCTCTAGAGCATGAAGCGGATCAAGCGGATAGAGACAACGATTATGAAATGGTCGCTACCTTAAGATATGGAAAGATCAAAGAGGGTAAAGATAAGATAGAAGCTGCCTACAAAAGGCTAGAGGCGATACCTGAGGAGAAGCGATTCACCAATGAATCTGTCACGGCTAATGATGTGGCTGAAGTCATCTCCAAGTGGACAGGTATACCGCTGCAAAAAATGATGCAGAGTGAAAAAGAGAAACTGCTCAAACTGGAAGAAGTCATCGGCAAGCGACTGATAGGTCAACATGAAGCTGTACGCGCCGTATCGGATGCAGTACGTAGATCGCGCGCCGGACTGCAAGATGCCAAGAAGCCAATAGGCTCATTTATTTTTGTAGGGCCTACTGGTGTAGGTAAAACGGAGCTGGCCAAAGCTCTAGCAGAAGTGCTCTTTGATGATGATAAGGCCATCACCAGAATAGATATGTCTGAGTATCAAGAAAAGCACGCTTCCTCTAGATTGGTCGGAGCGCCTCCTGGCTATGTGGGATATGATGAGGGTGGACAGCTCACTGAAGCAGTACGTCGTAAGCCATACTCTATAGTCCTACTGGATGAGATAGAAAAAGCTCATCCTGATACCTTCAATATCCTGCTGCAAGTATTGGATGATGGTAGGCTGACCGATAATAAGGGTCGTGTTGCGGATTTTAAAAACACGATCATCATCATGACTTCCAATATGGGTGCAGAGATCATCTTAGAAAATTTTGAAGATCTAGATGCATTGGGGGAAGAGCATCGTGAGGATATTCTAGAAACTACAAAGGAGGAAATATTTGAAGCGCTCAAATCCAATTTGCGTCCTGAGTTTTTGAATCGTATCGATGAGAAAGTCATGTTCTTACCACTCAGCAAAGCTGAAATCAAAAAGATTCTAGACATCCTGATGCGCAAGGTGCATAAAAATCTTGGCAGACAAGGCATCAGCATAGAACTCACTGAAAGTGCAAAGGACTACCTAGTAGAACTGGGCTATGAACCACAGTTTGGTGCTCGTCCACTGAAGCGAACTATAGAAAAGTACTTGGTAAATCCTCTTGCTAGAGAAGTACTGAGTGGAGGCTATATCTCTGGTGACAAAATTTACATCGGCACCGACAAAGATGGCTTGACCTTCACCGAAGAAGTACCTGCCACGGAGGAGGCTCCGAATATGGAGAAAGAAGTCAAGGCTAAAAAGACGCGTAGATCTCGCTCCAAAAGTGAAAAGAAAGTTGATAAGCTGGAAAAGGCGACTGCCGAATTGAATGATGCAGTGAAGGAGGTGAAGAAGCAAAAGGACGGGAAGTAGTTTCGCTTTTCTGAAAAATAAGAAAAACGCTCTTGTAATTTTTGCAAGGGCGTTTTTTGTTTGGTTTTAAGATTTTGGATTTTGATTCTTACAAAAAGTAAGAAATGTTTTCTCCATATGTTAAAATGTTTAACAACCGAAAATACAACTGATGTTTGTCTTTGGATACTCTTTACGATATTCAATCACAAAACAATTATCGTATGAAAAATCTAACAAAGTACACGTTTATTCTAGCCATCCTTTTCACTGCTTTAAGTACTCCAAAATTATACGCCCAAGGTTTATCTCTAGAGCATAAAATCGAAGAGACTAATACAACTTCCAAAAAGAGCAGACATCAAATAGGCTTGTCATTTAGCAACTTTGGAAATATTGGCAGCCTTGGAAATTTCAAATTTATGCACAAGTATGAATTGAAGGAAAATTTGTTTTTACGTACCACTATAAATAGACCAGGGTTTGGTTTTAGAAATGTTTCTGG
>CALJVI010000306.1 GCA_937974575.1 uncultured Saprospiraceae bacterium
TGTAGAACCTGAGGTCATCAACGAGATGCTCAAAGAAAAAGGAACGACTACTGCTAATCAAAAAGTCAAACTAAATACACTCTTACTGAGACCACAGGTGACACTGGATGACTTTAGAGCTTTACTGCCTGATCTGGATAATTTTCTTAGCAATTATAAAATCGAAGAAATAGAACAAGCGACGATCAGCCTAAAGTACGAGGGCTATATTAAGAAGGAAAAGCAGATGGTCGAAAAAATGAATCGTTTAGAAAACATCAAACTAAAACCGACTACTGATTATACGCAGTTTGATTCTTTATCTTCTGAAGCTAGAGAAAAATTGAATGCGATCAAGCCAAGGACATTGGGACAGGCGAGCCGTATTAGTGGTGTTTCGCCTTCAGATATTTCTGTGTTGATGGTGTTTATGGGGAGGTAGGGTTGAAATATAAAAGTGAAACTCCCTCGTTTTCACTTAAACATATCGGATCTACTATCTCCTGCGTCTCTGCAACCATAGGAAAGCAGATATGCTGTGATCACAGTTTATTATGTGTCGCTATTTCTTTTATTTTGGCTATCGATTTATTTAAACTAAGAAACTCCTCTTTGTTATCAAAAATACCTAATGAAACATGTGGTCTTCTACCTCTTACTTCAGAGTTAACTAATTCATTTATGGTTACCAATACTTCTTGTAGTAAACTTTCACTATCACTTTTCTTTTTAAACAATTGATCGAAAAAGAATTCAATTGTGCCGTTTTTCCAAATTGATAAAAACCCAATTTTCAACTCATCAGTAACAATATACACATTTGCTTTTCCCCCAAAGCCACCAGTGTATTTAATTTCAAAGTCTGACTTTAATTTATCTAAGAAATGGTTAAGTTCTGTAAAATGATTCGGATTACTAATCTTTAGCGATTCTAAATATTCATCCTCAGTCATAGAAGGTGTTGTTGAACTTTTTACTCTTTTCTTAATTTCTGCTTTTGAGGTTGATCCTATTACGGTAGGCACTAAAGTTCTTATTTTTTCAGACTTGAATTGTTTTATTTCAATTCCATATATTTCTGAGGGGCTTAGCTGTTCGTTTAAGAATTCAATAATTCGCTTCAATTCTTTAGGTATTAAATCTGCAATTATTAACATTATTATTTTACCGCTTCTTAGATTCGATTCTACGGATTCCCAAAATTGATTATGATCCTCATATGGAGTTTCTTTTTGTATAAATAAATCAAGTTCAATCATCTTTTGTTTATCGGAGCTAAACTCTTCTGTTAGTTTTTCTATTTCCCAATAGCTAGTAGCATGTGCGGCGTAATCAAAAATTTGGCCGATTACCTCTCTTCTAATTCTTGTATCTGTACTTCTTTTAATTTCAACAAGAACAGGGACACCATTTGAATTAATAAACAAATGATCAATTGACCATCTGTTAGAACCATATTCTGAATCCTGAATACCCATTTCTCTCTTAACAAGTATGAGTTTTGATTCATCTCCGTTTATTTCTGTGCTTGGAATTAGTTCCGGATGTGATTCAATAAGTTCTTGTAGAACAGCTTCTTTTAGATATTCACTTTCACTCAATCTTGTTAATTGATTGTTTTCATCAACTTGAAATATTTTTTTCATAAGTTGCTTTACTTTTAATCTTAGTGACAGATATCACTTATAATATGCCCCAAATCTACCTTCTCTCTCACAGAAATCACTCCGCTCCTATCACAATATCCACATTAAAAAATCGAAGACTATCTGGATATTCTGGCAGTCCCGGATTTTCATCAGTGAAAAATGAAGCTTCTAGTTTAGCAACAAATACTTCATTTTCTTGATCGTATTTAATTATTTCAATATGGTTTTCCGCGCTACGGTCTAATTGATAACTTGCTATCCATTGATCATCATGGTTCAGAGAATAACTACAATCTATTAAACCTTGAGCAATATTTGTTTCATTATCTGACAAACTATAGCACCCCATAGGAACATCTAAAGGAATATCCCAAACTAAAAATACTTCAGCTGTGGTAAAGAATTCTCCATAGTCATATCCACCAATCACACCTCGCCAGTAAGTTAAATTTATAACACCAAATTGAGTGCTATCTAATCCATGATAAGTATCTGAATAGGCCAAGGAAGAAGAAGCTTCCCACTCTTTATTTATCTTTATTCCAGATGAGTTGCCATTCTCTTGCAATCCTTTATCGAAGACTAAAAACCCACTGGCTTCCGAGGTTGCTTCTTCTATGTTTATACATCTTTCTGGTTCTAACTCAGTGGGTGGCTCTTCTGTTACCATAGGGCTGTTGTCGTCTTGACAACTAAGACATAGTATGACAAATACAAAAAGTACAAAGTTTATTAGTTTCATAAAATTGTCCATATTGTTTAATGAATAATGATTTTTTCAGTTTGGCTTTTCCCATCTCTTCCAAATTTTACACAGAAATAAATTCCTGGATGCAACTGTTTCTGAAGATTCTGTTTCAGCAATTGAGAATTCTCAATCTTTGTCATCAATCTTCCTACTCCCCTCCTATAGCGATATCTACATTAAAAAATCGAAGACTATTTGGATACTCTGGTAATCCAGGATTTTCATCTGTAAAGAATGAGGCTGCTAACTTGGCTTTGAATACTCCCTGCTCTTGATTAGATTCAATAATTTCAATCTGGTTGTCTGCAGTAGGATCTAGTTGATATCTCGCAATCCATGTGTCACCATGATGTAATGAATATGAACATCTAATATAATTCTGATCAATGTTTGTTTCATTGTCATCTAAAGAATAGCATCCAATAGGAATATCTGTAGGCATATCAAACAACCTTAGTAATTCTGCTAGTGTAAGAAATTCTCCATAATCATATCCATCAATAATACCACGCCAAAATGTTCGATTAACAATTCTAAAATCAGTACTATCTATTATTAATTCTGGGGAAGCATCCCATTCCTTATTGATTTTTATTCCTGAAGCACTCCCTTCTTCTTGCTGGCCTTTATCAAAGACTAAATAGCCTGTATCTTCCGAGGTAGCTTCTTCAAAATCTACGCATCTTTCTGCGACGATCACTGGAGGTGGGTCTTCAGTTATGATCGGGCTATTGTCATCTTGACAAGCCAAGCAAAGCATGGTAGATAGGAGTATTAGTAAATGTATGAGTTTCATTGTCTAGTTTAAGTCTAATAAAATATAAATAGATGGCTAGTCTGATTATACCCTTTATGTTATAAATATTTCGAAACAGATACTAAGATAAGTAATTTTACCCAAAAAAAAACGGGCACGAAATGTTATTAGAAACGTAGAAATTTAGGTGTCAGAAATAATACCAAAATGAACAATTTGGTTTCAGATAGGTATTAACTAAGCGCAGAGAACGCTTCCAAAATGTAAATAAAGTCTACATTTTCCTTTTTACGGCACCAAAGGCAAGATCTCATTGACATAAAAATTATTACCAAGAGAGGTGATTCTTGTACCATTATCACATTCCAATTCTAAAAAATTGGAAGTTACAGTACTCAATCTATTGAGTGAGGATTCCCTAGATTGTTTCCACTTAGAGCTTTCAGCTAACCTCGGTAGGAATTGCGAAATCCCATCGATTCTAAAATTTGAACTTTCGCAAATCCATTCCATTGTGGAGAGATCAACCTCTTGTGTTACCAGAGAATTAAAGACAAGTAAATCATAAATTTCCAAGCCAATTTGCAAAGCCATTTCTTGATTATATTCATTGATCAAGTTATCAACATCAATACTATCTTCTATAAAAGTCAAAATGCTAGAAAATAAATATCCAGAATCCATCAAGGCATTTTCGAAAGACATGAGATAAAATAATTCATATTCTTTTCTAAATGATTTGAGCATACCTGTTGATATCAGCATTCCACCGCCAGGCAATGAAAATGCAGCTTGATCTTCATCCTTAAATATGGATATCTTCCAGTCACGAGAAGTAGTCCACCCCTGTTTAGCACGCATAATAAAGTACGACTGTTTATAGAGGGTTTCTATATGCGTGTAGAGTGCAGGATGCTCTTCGGGAACAAGTATATCAAATGGTGAGTTAGGAGCATTGAGTGCCGCATACAATCGATCACCAAGACTTTCTTGGTCTGTCTTTAGAAAATCCTCTGGACTCATTACATCCCCATCCGCATCACAACATATAAGAAATGCGAATGCAAAGACACTAATAAGAAGTAGCCTTGATATATGAGAAGTCCGGAAAATAATTGTGTTCAATTGCCTAAAAGTTTCACTTAAATATCGTCAAAAATGCAGCCAACATATGTTAAAACTGCAAAAAACTGTAACAAAAGACTAAAATACCGCCAATTACAGTGATAATATTCAGCTATTGTCAACAAAAACACCAAATTTGGCTTAAGCGCTATAAATATCGGCAATCTCTTTGTTAAACTTCTCTGTAATTACTCTTCGCTTCAACTTCAATGTTGGCGTTAACTCTGCATCACTGCCATCTTCTTTATTTGGATCCCAGGTGGTTGGCAAAATTGCAAACTTCTTAATTTGCTCTATATGGCTAAAATCGGGATTAGCTTTATCTATGATGTCCTGATACTTTTGTATTACTCGTTCAGATTTTACCATCTCTTCAAGATTAGTCCAGGAAATATTACATTCTTTGCAGAAGTCCTTCAATGCATCTGGTGCAGGAACGATAAGTGCAGAAACAAATTTTTGCTTGTCCCCTACGACCATAACCTGCTCAACTAGGAAGTCCTCCTTTAGCTTACTTTCGATAGGTGCTGGCGCCACATACTTGCCACCTGAAGTTTTCAACAACTCCTTCTTACGATCAGTTATCTTTATGTGCTTATTGCCATATTTATCCGTAACAAACTTTCCAATATCACCTGTACAAAACCAAGTACGCCCGTCTATTTCCTTCATCACTTCAGCAGTCTTATCTGGCTTATTATAGTAGCCCATCATAATACTTGGACCATATGCTAATATCTCTCCCTCCCCTTCTAGATATGTACCATCAGAATCATCAATCAAAATCTCTACATTGAGTATAGGTGGGCCTACAGTGCCGATCATTGCCTGATTATTGATGAAGCGACCCATAGTCAACCCAGGTGAAGTCTCTGTCAACCCATACCCCTCACGCACTGGAATACCTGCAGCTGAAAATACGCGCAGCATCTTTTGTGGACAAGGTGCAGCTCCTGTCAGAATTCCTTCTACATTCCCACCAAGTGCTTCTCTCCATTTAGAAAAGATCAGCTTATCTGCAATACCTCTTTTCATTCCATCTAGCCCTCCATATTCATCATTGTATTCATAACTATCGGTCAAACTCAAAGCCCAGAAAAAGAGCTTCTTTTTCAATCCTGTGAGTTGAAGTCCTTTATTATAAATTTTTTCATACACCTTCTCCAACAGTCTCGGTACAGTGGTAAAGAAGTGTGGTTTTATAGTTCTCAAATCTCCTTCTTCACCTCCTAGATTATCCGTTCCTGTAAAGACAACTGATATCCCTAAGTAGATGTAAGTCAAGGCTGCTGTACGTTCAAAAATATGGCATATAGGCAAAAAACTCAGTGCTGTCTTTCCACTTCCGATGGGTATAATTTCCTTTACCGCAAATGCATTATGCACGATATTGCTATGAGAAAGCATTACTCCTTTCGGGTTTCCTGTCGTACCAGAGGTATATATAATAGTAGCCAAATCATCTGTTTGGACGATATCCCTGATAGCAGCCACTTTATCCGCTCCTTCATCTGTCCAGATATCTTCCCAGTAAGCTCGACCTTCTTGCTTATCAAATGTATAGGTCTTCTTGTATGTACTTATTTTTGGTGCAGCGGTAGCTACCTTATCAAAAAGATCCCCCTCTCCAACAAAAGCATAACTAATGCCTGCATCGTTGAAGATGTATTCATATTCTTTAGAGCTAATAGTTGGGTATATCGGTATCGAGATAGCACCTATTTGCTGGATGGCTAAGTCCATCATCAACCATTCTGGTCGATTTTTGTAGGCTATCAAACCAATCTTTTCTCCTTTCTCAATGCCCATAGCCAGCAAGCCACGACTACATTTTTGAACGATATCATAAACTTGTTGGGTACTAAAATAAGTCCACTTACCTAGGTGCTTATATCCAAGGCACTTTTCTTGTGCAGCATTCTTTAATTGATAGTCGAGAAATTCAAATATTCGTGTTGGTTCCATATTGTTTTGATAGTTTTTACTAGGGTCATTAAATTATCAATTTTTACTCGAAACAAAAAATAAAAAACCCATAAGTTCACGTGAGTGACCTTATGGGCTTTATTTTTCTAATTCTATCTTCCTTATTGCTAATCCCTAACCTGTAGCAATTCAGTAGCTTTTGCAGAACCTTGCTTAGCAGCTTGGGTCCAATCCTTTTTATATCCTGACTTGCCCGACTTCTTTCTAGCTATACCTCGGTATACCAAGAAATCTGGGTCAATATCTGATTTTTCTAAACCTGAATTTTCAACTGATCTGTTGAATATATCCAATGCCTGCTGTGAATCTCCTACTTCTAGCAGAACCTTTCCGTAGTTGAACCAACCCCAATCATTGTACTTATAGTTAGGGTCATCTTCATTAAAATGACGGTTGCAGAACAATTTCAAATCACCAATAGCTTCATTATACTGATCCAACTCCAGATGACATTGTATCTTCATCCTCTTGGCCTGCCAATAGATAGGCATGAGAGGTATAGAATTCTTCACTGCATTGGTAAGATCAAACAAGGCATTTTTATAATCGTTTTGGATCATTTTTATTTTACCTAGACCTACATAAGGCTCTGGAATATTGGGATTGATAGCCTGACTCTTTTTAAAGTCCGTATCCGCCCCTTTGATGTCTTCCAATTGCAACTTGACATAGCCTCTCTTCTCATACGCATAAGCATGACGAGAATACTTAGCAATAGCTTTATCGAATGAAGAAATTGCTTCTTGCTCCTTTCCCTTTTCTCCCAACTGAGCTCTACCTCTCAAAAAAGCCTGCACTGCTACTTTATCACATTTTGGCTCTATAGTAGCTTCGTGTATAATCTTACCATCCTTGACCATCCAAGCAATGATGCGACCTGCAAAAGCAAACTGCGCCAAGTATTCAAAACAATCTAGTGTGTTCTTCCAGATTTTAGAAGTACTTTCTGTTACGGTACGTGGTATGATGAGTTGGTAACTGTCTGGAAGAAAGGCTTCCTCAAAATCTACAAACAAGTCTGTCTTATAGTAGTTTTCAACACGATGTTGAAACATATTGAACACCTTGTCATATGTTTTCTGAGTTCCAAATTCCAGCGATCCGGAAACGATTGTTTTAAAGAGTATCATTACTTGTAGATTTTTAAATACTTCAGCTTATTGCAAAAAAAATACCAGCCTCAAAAAATGACACAATTAGTCATTTATAAAGCTCAATTAGCGTTTCGTAATAAGGGAGTGTGTGAAAAATCTATAAACAAACGAATTGTCAAGATGAATTCTTTCGATAAAATTAGGGATATAAGCGTTTCGTCGTTATTGTACTAATAACAAAATTGCATATTATTAGCCAATAATCAAAATTTATTGACATGAAACTAGGACTCCTTCGGACATTTCTAGCTGTATTCAGTTTGTTAGCCTAATATTATACCTAATCTGAATATTATACTTCGATCAGGCCCACACTTTACAGCCCTCGGTACAATTGGTACAAATGTCGATTTGATCACGTCCTTTGAGCAGATCTGCTCTAAATTTTTGGTAAGCTTCTCCCTGCCAAAGTGTAGCAAAAGAGGTCTCTTTTAGATCCCCCAACTTGTGGGTTGCATCCTTATCAAAGCAGCAGGGCACTACCGAACCGTCCCAAGTAATCACACAAGCATGCCATAGCTTCCAGCACTCATTGGATAACTTGTTTTTGATCTTATATTCCCCGCTTTCTTGCTGAGCATACCTACTGTACTTTTCTATAGTCGGAATCAGCTCATTGCCTTGTGCATAGTCATACACCTGAGCTGTTTTGAGCTTCACTTCATCGATACCGATCTCCTCCGCCAACCTATATACGTCATCTATCTGATGCTCATTGGGCTTGACGACCAAAAACTGAAATATCAAGTGAGGCGTCTTGGAGTTCATTTCCTTTTTCATCGCCACCATATTCCGAGCACCCTCTAGGACGACATTGAGCTTACCACCGATGCGGTAGTTCTCATAAGTCTCTTGTGTAGTACCATCGACAGATATGATCATTCTATCCAGGCCTGACTCAATGGTTTTGCGCGCATTGGCTTTATTCAAAAAGTGCCCATTGGTAGAAGTGATGGTATAGATCCCTTTATCGTGTGCATATTTTACCATATCCAAAAACTTCGGATTGATATAAGGCTCTCCTTGAAAATAAAATATCAGATACAAAAGATTGGAATACAGCTCATCGATGGTCTTGGTAAAAAAGTCAATCTTCAAATTTCCTGTTGGCCTCGAGAAAGCCCTCAGACCAGATGGACATTCTGGACATTTTAGGTTACAAGCGGTAGTTGGCTCTATAGACACTGTCATAGGCATCCCCCACTGTACTGGCTTTCCACTCCACTTTGTATAGTAGTACGAGCTGAGTATCTTGCCTACATTAACTATGCGGCCAAAAGTAAGCTTAGAAAGAAAATTAAAACTATCCGTGAGTTTCGACATACTATAGATACCGCTCTTTAAGTATTTTATTATGGTGCTTCATATGACCAATGATGATATAACCCAGTGCCCTGACCGACATCGCATTATTGGACACAGTCCCGATGGTCCCCAAAGCTTCTTCTTTAAGATTCGAGAAATGCATATTAGTAACATTCCTGACCATGATAAGTTCTGCACATAGATCAGCCAAAGATTTATGACTTATATCGGCTACCTCAACATAAGCATTATGATCAAAACCAGGCAAGCCTGTTTCGTCCTTTCTGGACACTCTAAAAGCTCGATGAGCCATAACCAGCTCTACATCTATTATATGTTGCAAGATTTGTCCTATTGTCCACTTTCCTTCATCGTAAGCATAATCCTTTTTGCTTTCATCGATAGACTTCAAAAAAGCTATCTCTTGATCAAAATTCACCTTCAGCTCCTCAGCTAGTGGTCGCTCAGTCATAGCAAGGTTTATATAACTTTCAAAGTAGGCAGGGTACTCCGTGGATAGCATTGTCATCAATTCACAATTTTATCAAAGGTAAGAAATGGTGAACTAATAAGTTAATATCAAAAGCTTTGTTAATTTTGCTAAAACAACTTAACCATCGTGATTGCGTTTCTCAAAAGACTATTTACAAGCAATACAGCAGAACCTGACGAGATGAAATATCTGATAGTCGGCCTAGGTAATATCGGGGCTGAATATGACAATACTAGACACAATGTAGGATTTGAGATCCTAGATCACTTGGCGGAGCTTCGTGAAGCCACCTTCAAGAACGATCATCTCGGGGCTATTTCCGAGTTCAAATACAAGGGCCGAACTTTTATTTTACTCAAGCCCAACACCTTTATGAATCTCAGTGGCAAATCTGTCCGCTACTGGATGCAAAAGCACAAGATCAAGATCGAAAACCTACTCGTAGTGCTCGACGACCTCAATCTCCCTTTCAATAAAATGCGTATGCGCACCAAGGGTAAAGACGGTGGACACAACGGTCTCAAGGACATAGACAAGATACTCGGACAAAACAACTATGCTAGACTACGATTCGGCATAGGCAGCGAATACTCCAAAGGACAGCAGGTAGATTTTGTACTTGGACAGTGGACTATTGACGAGCAGACCTCTATGGGGCCGCTCAAGGATAAAGCAAGTAACGCGATTTTGGCCTACGCCACTATAGGAGCCAATCGAGCTATGTCAGAATTCAATAAATAAGCGTTTCTATCTTCTTTTCAACAAAAAAAGGTTTTGGGGCCATCCCCTTTTGCCTACGCTACAGGCTTGCGCTGCGGGCGGGGTCGCTACGTTCTCGGGCTTCGCGTTGCTACGGACCTACGGTCTCCCCCTTCACATCGCTTGTCCAGGTTGATTGGATAAGGATTATTCTTGTCGATACATTCAGTACCATTAAATTATAATGTGTAATCTGCACATAATCAGTCAATTGAAGGAGGAGTAAATTTCTTTTAAAAACCGAACTAAAAAAACTACTTTTGTGACCTGCATCGCAAAAAGCTGCGTTTGTAATATTTTACAAACCCAGCTGTATTCTTTATACCATTTCACCATTATTAAAATGGGAATACATTTTGCAAGAAAGTCTTTTTAGTCTTTAACATAAGACTTACGTAAAGACTCCTCATTTAAAACCAAAAGTGACAAAATCATATGGTTTCAAGTGAAAATTCATAAATATCGGTTTTAGATGAATTTAAAGTACATATCTTCTTTTACTATTTGGCTGGGCTTGTTTCTAGGCATCTTAGACAAAGACCCTACACCTGCTCCCACTACAGAGATAGGAATAGAATCTGTACAAATCATCAACCCAATCAAAGAAGCCTTTATCGCAGAATTCAACAGCGAAGCTCAAAAAATACTAAGACGTGTAAATCAACCAGGTGCGGCCATTGCTATTGTGATGGATAGTACGATTGTGTACACGCAGGGATTTGGGTACGCTAACAAAAAGACCAAAGAGAAAGTAAATGAAAGCTCTGTTTTCAGAATCGGTTCTTTATCAAAAGGATTTGCCTCTATTCTATCTGGAGTTTTAGTCCACGAAAATCAACTGCACTTTGATGACAAAGTAGTTGATCACTTGCCAAACTTCACACTTTGTGATGAAAAGTGTACACAAGATTTAGAAATAAAACATATCCTTTCTCATACATGCGGACTACCGTATCATGCCTATACAGACATGATGGAAAAAGGTCGCTCCATGGATTTGATCAAAAGAAAACTTGGCCACCTCAATCTAATAGGTAAGCCTGGGCAATACTACAGTTACCAAAATGCTGGCTACTCTCTTATCGAAGATGTAGTTAAAAGCTCCACAGGAATTTCATATGAATCCCTATTGGATAATAAAATATTTGGTCCACTCAGGATGTATGATGCATCAGCAGACAGAGAAAACATTACCAGCTGCGATAATGTAGCATTACCACATTACCATAGCAAGAGAGGCTGGAGACCATCCAGGATTTCTAGCAAATATTATAATGCTACATCAGCTGGAGGAGTCAATGCGAGTATTGAAGACATGTCCAAATGGTTACAATTACTTTTAGGACAGCATGAAGAAATTATTTCTGACGAAGTTCTTGACGAAGTATTTACACCTATCGTAAATACAAAAAATAGAAAAAAATATTTCCAACGTTGGAAGGGCATCAAGAATGCACACTACGCACTCGGTTGGAGAATCCTTGACAAAAAAGAAGGTGAAGGTGACCTTGTTTATCACGGTGGTTATGTCAATCAATATCGCAGTGAGATAGCTGTTAATCGAAAAGAAAATATCGCTATCTGTGTACTCAGCAATGCGCCTACTTCATTCGCTTCTAAGTGTATTCCAGAGTTTTTTGAGCTCTATGACGATTACCAAGAAAAGATAAAATTATGGAACGAAGCCAACAAAAATCCACGCAGCTAGCCACTTCTTCAGCGTGATGGCCCCAAATAATAATCCAAAAAAAATAGGAGCACACACTTTGTTTATAAGTAGAAAAATTAATTGATATATTTTTTTTTGCTAACAGCTAATTGCTAATACCCAACAGCTTTTTCACAAACCCACACACCATTTTTTGCAAATTCTGAATCTAGTTGTTAAATACCACAGCTATGAAAGTTTATGTTTTTCTCCTATTGATATGGGGTGCCACTTTATGCTCATGCGATCCTAGGTCTACCCGCAGCAGAAGTATCCCGCTACAACATTTAGAAAAAGAAACTTTCACAACTGTTGACACTTCGATCATTGATACCGTCGACAAAGTCAGTGACAAGTAGTGCCATAGCAGATAATAAAATCTGATATGGTGTAATTTGTTCATCAATGCGAATCCGCATTACAAAATTTTAGTTCATGGAACGTTCAAAAATTTCAGGCTTAAAGAAAAATTATTTCCTTCGCTTTCAATTTGGCTTAGCCATTGCTTTAGGAGCAACTATTGCAGCATTCAATTTTACTACTTATCCCGATCCACCCAATGAAGTAACATTAGTAGTTGTCCAGGATGATGAAGATATTCCAATAGTTAGAACGGCTACAGAAAAGCCCAAGGAACTACCGCCACCAACATTAGAAATTAGCGATAAAATAGAACCCATACCAGACATTGAATTCATAGAAAAGAAACCTGTGGAGCTTATTGAGACGGTAGTAGAAGTTGATCCAAAAGTAGAGCTTGTTTTTGTTGCTCCAAAACCCAAAGCTCCAACAGTCATCAAAAAACCCGTTATTATAGAACCTGATATTGTGGAACCCGATGTTGAAGAAATTAAAGTCGTAGTAGATGAGATGCCTCGTTTTAATGCTTGTGAAGATCTAGATGTCAGTGCAGTGGAAAAGCGCGATTGTGCCACTAAAGAAATGTTACAGTTCGTCATGAAGAGAATAAAGTACCCAGCAATAGCTAAAGAAAATGGTATAGTGGGACGGGTGATAATTCAGTTTGTAGTAGAAAAAGATGGGCGTGTTACTCAGGCAAAAGTGGTTAGGGATATTGGTGGTGGCTGTGGAGCTGAGGCGCTCCGAGTTGTGAAAGAAATGCCTACATGGGTGCCAGGAAAGCAGAGGAGTATTCCGGTAAGAGTGAGATTTACATTACCTGTGAAGTTTGGTTTGAATTAATAAGGTAGTCGTTTGTTTCTTGCGCAGCTTGTTCGTTTTAATACCGTAGGCACCGAAGGCTGATCTCTTTTTTTCCTTGAGCAGCTTGTTCATTTTAACACCGTAGGCACCTTAGGGCTGATCTCTTTTGTGCTAGGCACCGAAGGCTGCTCTTTTTTGTTCCTTGTGCAGCTTGTTCATTTTAACACCTAAGACACCTTAGGGCTGCTCTCTTTTGTGTTAGGCACCGAAGGCTGCTCTTTTTTATTCTTTGTGCAGCTTGTTCGTTTTAACACCGAAGACACCTTAGGGCTGCTCTCTCTTGTGCTAGGCACCTAAGGCTGCTCTCGTTTGTTCCTTGTGCAGCTTGTTCGTTTTAATACCGAAGGCACCGAAGGCTGCTCTCTTTTTTTCTTGTGCAGTTTGGTCGTTATTTATGTTTTGCGGAGGGCCGCAGGCGTGGAGCTCGATAAGCCGGAGGCGCGTAGAGACAAGGGATCGGCAGCGGCATCTCTGGTACAGACGCATGGTAATGTGGCTGTAC
>CALJVI010000307.1 GCA_937974575.1 uncultured Saprospiraceae bacterium
TCTTGCCTATTGCGTAGGTACCACGTCCAATGATCTGCGAAGACCAAATTTATCCCGAGTTAGTTTTTCTGACTTTCTGGTTTTAGCAAATGACTTGGAAACATATCGATTGCTCAGACTGGTAGATATAGATAAGTTTAACAAATATGCAGAAGACAAGAATACCATCATACTAGATACTCGTAGTAAAAATGCTTATGATGATGCCCATATAAAAGGAGCCGTGCATTTAAATTTTTCTGACTTTACTGAAGAAAAACTGGCGAAAGTTATTCCATCTAAGCATACAAGAATTTTGATTTATTGTAATAACAATATTGAAAGTCCGATGGAAGCCTTGCTAGACAAAAGCGGAGCTCTAGCTCTAAACATACCTACCTTTATTAATCTCCATGGATATGGGTATAAAAATATTTATGAGTTGGATGGTTATCTTCATGATTATGATGATAGACTAAACTTAGTAGTCGCTGAATGGGAAGAGGCAATATTTTAATCTGACTATCCGCATATTGGATGATAAAATAAAAAGAGTCTCTAGATCTATCTGTAGCGACTCTTTCGATGGCGCCTGTTCAACTCGTAGAGGTGGTGTTGAAATCATATCACCCTTCCAGGGTTAGGAATCATGTGATGTGCTTTTTTTTGCTATGGTCTTTTCACTCTTCTAGGGTTAGGAATCGTATGGTATGCATTTTTTTTGCTATAGTCTTTTTACTGTTCTAAGGTTAGGAATCATATGGTATGCTTTTTTTTGCTATGGTATTTTTACTCCCCGAAGAAAGTTCGGGGCAGGCTATCTAGGGTTGATATTTATTTCTGGTTGTTATACCTAGATTTATCTTTGGCCACCTCTATTAAGTATTAAAAAATAGTACCTGTACCACCCAGCAAACGGATAGTCAGATATTTTAATTGCAAATAAAGCTTGGCTAAGCACTGAAGGAAACGAAGGCTCAGCTCACTTGCTCTAGGCGCCGAAGAACAATTTCAGAAGCTGAGTTAGCTTTCGTATACTAATGGGATGAATGACTCTTGTAAATTTGTTTTTTGTGTGTGAGGGGTAGTAGCGATACGAGGTGTGATCTAGACCTCATGAAGGAATAGCTGGCGACGGATGAGCGGTCGAGCGAATACTAGAAAGCTATATCCTGAATAGGGCTAGAGTGCATCGAGTACAAGCGGATGACCCGACTCATGGCGATCACCGAAATCTAAAATTTATCGAGAATGTAATTCGCCATGAGGCACACCCAAATCTTATGGTCCAAAAACGGGTTATTCTATAGCACTGGCGTCGAAGTGATCTAGGGGTTTGTTTTCGAGGGCGGCTTCGAGGAGGGCCGGAAACTGGTCGGGGGTGCAGGCAAAT
Organism: uncultured Saprospiraceae bacterium; assembly: GCA_937974575.1. Lineage (GTDB taxonomy): Bacteria > Bacteroidota > Bacteroidia > Chitinophagales > Saprospiraceae > JALZVN01. The sequence goes on from CALJVI010000307.1 coordinate 1,373, forward strand.
GATGTGGCGCCCATGTGGGTGAGGGTGCGTGCTAGCTCTTTGTCATAAAAGGGTTTTCCCTTGTCATCGAGGGCGAGTAGATTGATAATCTTGACGCCCTGATCTTGTGCTTCGCGGACGTGCTGTAAAAAGATATCCTCGGGGGCGCCTTCGTATAAATCGGATATCAAAAATAATATGGTTTCGGAGGGATTGGTCATCTTGTCCATTGCAAAACGGAGCGCCATACCGATGTCGGTGCCTCCGCCCAATTGGGTCCCAAATAATAATTCTACAGGGTCATCGAGTAAATGCGTGAGGTCTACCTGATTGGTATCGAAAACAATCAGGCGTGTCTCTATGGTCTGTAAGGAACCTAAGATGGATCCGAATATACCAGCATATACAATAGACTCGTACATAGAGCCACTCTGATCTACGAGCAAATATATATGCTTGAGTGCCTTGCCTCGGCGACCATGCTCTATGAAGTGATCAGGTATGATGGCGCCTATTGAGGGCTGATAATTTTTGAGATTGGATCTGATGGTCCGGTTCCAATCTACATATCGTGGATGTTTTTTGCGTAGGCGCTCGGATCTACTCAGTGCGCCTCTTACTGCCGAGGTGGTTGGGTATTTGAGCCGGTCCATGATCTCGTCCACTACTTTTTTGACTATGATGCGGGCGGTCTCTTTGGTGCGCTCTGGCAGTAAATGGTTGAGTGAAATAATAGTAGTAATCAGATCTAGGTCGGGCTCAAAGGATTCGAGTAGCTCTGGCTCCATTAACAATTGCTCGAGGCCTAATCGCTCAAGTGCGTCTTTTTGCATAAGCTGGACTATCGACTTGGGGAAATACTTCCTGATATCTCCTAACCAACGGTTGACATTGGGTGCGGATCTGCCGAGTCCTCCTTTGCGATCTTCGGGAGCATAGAGTGCCTCCATGACATTGTCCATGCCCTGTTCGGTGGAGTTTTCTTCCAACTCACCGTCCTCGTCATCGGTCTTTCCGAGTATGAGTCGCCATTTTTTTTGTTTGTCCATGAATACTTTATTCGGGTGGTCTCTTAAGAGAAAGCTAATTGAGGTGCCCTAAAAGGTGATTTGCAAAAAATCATATTCTTAATATCCTTACTTTTGTGGTTTGGAGTGATCCAATGGGTAAATTTAGGTTTGATAGTGATAGATCTAAGGTATCCAATATTGAATTAAAAAATGTATTAATCTTAAATTTTTGAGCAAAAGGAATCCTGCAGGATTGGGTGGTTTGGATTGGGTAAGCTTTTCGCTTTACCTAAGCTTGGTAGGTGTGGGATGGCTCATGATCTATACTGTGGGGTATGGGGATGGCTATACGGAAAAGGGTTTGGATTTTGTACTCCGTACTTCTGCGGGGAAGCAAGCTTTGATGATCGGTATCTCGCTTGTTGTTTTCTTTTTGATCACGGTGATTGAGTGGAAATTTTGGAGAACCTTTGCTTTTGTTATTTTCGGTTTTACTATGCTAATGCTGGTCTTGGTGCTTATAGTGGGAAGTACTATAAAGGGAGCGACCTCTTGGTTTAACCTGCCTGGTGGGTTTTCCTTGCAGCCGTCGGAGTTTGCCAAGTTTGGGACAGCCTTGGCTTTGTCTGCCTTTTTGAGTACCTATTCTTCTGATCTGGCCAATGCTAAGGCTAGATTGAGTGCTATCGCTATCATAGGTTTACCCATAATGCTGATCATGCTGCAGCCGGATGCAGGATCTGCATTGATCTTCGTTTCGTTTTTTATAGTTCTTTTTAGAGAGGGAATGCCTCTACCTCCTTATGCTATTGGGGTAAGTGTCTTTGTTTTATTTTTGAGTACCATGACCTTGGGGACTGACTATACCATACTGGGTGTGTTAACGATCCTCAACTTTTTTCTGGTTTCAAATCTAAAGAAGGTCAATCTATATTATTATATGGCTTTTACGGTTTGGCTGGCTGCTATGGTCGCCTGTTTGCAATTTGGGTTTGGTCTATATGGTTTTGGGATTTCCTTGTTGGTCTTAATTGGCTTGTGTGTATATCACTGGCTCAATCGTCAGCCAAAGCTAGGCATCATCAGTCTTTCTGGTGGTTTGATTGCCATAGGCTTGGTTCTGTCTGTCAACTATAGCTTTAACAATATCCTCAAGCCTCATCAGCAGGATAGACTAAATGTGTGGCTAAATCCACAAAAATGTGATCCACAAGGCTCTTTATATAATGTACTGCAATCTAAGTTGGCGATCGGTTCAGGAGGATTTAAAGGGAAGGGCTTTTTGCAAGGTACTTTGACGAAGCTGAATTTTGTACCTGAGCAGTCGACGGATTTTATTTTCTGTACGATTGGCGAAGAACAAGGCTTCCTGGGTAGTGTTGCTATTATTCTGTTGTATACCTTTTTCATCTTTAGGTTTACGATATTAGCGGAAAGACAGAGAAATAATTTTTCTAGAATGTATATATATGGTGTAGCAGGAATTTTATTTGTACACTTTTTTATCAATATTGGAATGACAATGGGACTGGTGCCTATAATTGGTATTCCGCTTCCATTCATTAGTTATGGTGGTTCATCTTTACTGGCTTTCTCTATAATGGTAGCGGTCGTAATGAAGTTGGATAGTCATAGATACTCGATATAACAAGATATGCTCACATTTGATATAGCACATAGTGATGATAAGTCTCAAGCAAGGGCTGGATCAGTCACTACCGATCATGGTACTTTTGAGACTCCCATCTTCATGCCTGTAGGAACCATCGGCACTGTAAAGGGTGTCCACCAACATGAATTGGTAAATGATATAAAGGCCCAGATCATATTGGGCAATACTTATCACTTATTTCTTCGACCAGGTATAGATATCCTAGAGAAAGCTGGAGGGCTTCATAAATTTATGGGCTGGGAAGGACCAATACTTACAGATAGCGGAGGTTATCAAGTATACTCTCTAGGAGAAATCCGAAAGATAAAACCTGAAGGGGTGACCTTTAGATCGCATATAGATGGGTCAAAACTGTTTTTCTCTCCTGAAATAGCAGTGGATATACAGCGATCTATAGGTGGAGATATCATCATGGCTTTTGATGAGTGTACGCCTTATCCATGTGACTATGGGTATGCGAAAAACTCTATGAAGCTGACGCATAAATGGCTGAAGAGATGTTGCGATCACTTTGATGCAACGGGTCCTAAGTATGATTATAATCAAACCTTGATTCCTATAGTACAGGGGTCTACCTATGTGGACTTGCGTAAAGAGTCTGCCAAGGCTATTGCTGATTTTGATCGACCTGCGAATGCCATCGGGGGACTTTCGGTAGGAGAGCCTGCGGAGGAACTTTATGCTATGACAGAGGTAGTATGCAACGAACTACCCAAGGAAAAGCCACGTTACTTAATGGGTGTAGGAACCCCTATGAATATATTAGAGTGTATCGCGCTAGGGATAGACATGTTTGACTGTGTGCTTCCTAGTCGTAATGCTAGACATGGACTGCTATACACCTCTGAAGGAATGGTCAATATAAAGAATGCTAAGTGGAAGGATTGTTTTGATCCTATAGACCCTAATGCTACGACAGCAGTGAGTAGGGTGCATACAAAAGCCTACTTGAGACACTTGTTTCAGTGTAAAGAATTATTGGCTGGTCAGATTGCAACGATCCATAATTTGGGTTTTTACATGTGGCTAGTAAAAACAGCTAGAGAAAAAATTATAGATGGCAGTTTTGCCGAATGGAAAACCAGTATGGTTGCTAATATGAGTAGAAGACTGTAATGCTAAAGAAGCTAGATCTCTATATAATAAAGAAGTTTTTGGGAGCCTTTGGGTTTACCATGCTCTTGTTTACCATCATCTCTGTGGCTATTGACTTCAGCACTAAGGTGGAAAAGTTTATAGAGAAAGACTGTACGATCTCAGAAATCATCTTTGATTATTATGTCAATTTTGTTTGGTACATCAATGGCTTGTTGATTCCTCTATATGTGTTGATAGCCGTAATCTTCTTTACTTCACGGCTTGCTTTCAACTCTGAGTTTCTGAGCATCTTGAATGCGGGGGTGTCCTATAGGCGTATCATGCGCCCTTACCTAATAAGTGCTGGGGTCATAGTGATGCTTCACTTATATGCCAATCACTTTTTGATTCCACATGGTAATAAGGTACGTCTGGACTTTGAGCATAAATACATCTGGACGCATAGCGACAAGATGAAAAAGCGAGATATACACATGTTCTTGGATCAGGACACGAAAATCTTTATCCGACATTTTAGAACAAAGCAAAAGTATGCCTCAGACTTGCGTCTTGAAAAATACGAAGATGGTAAGCTGGTGGAGTATATCAAATGCAAAAAGGCGCAATGGATGGGCCCACCGAATAAATGGCAGTTGGAAGATTATGAGATGCGCTCCTTTAATGGAATAAATGAAAAATTTGTCATTGGTGAGCGTCAGAAGCTAGATACTGTGCTAAATATCACACCTGAAGATTTTGTGCGATATAAGAATCAAATGGAAATGATGGATACGCCAGAAATGCAGGATTTCATCAAAAGAGAAAAATCTCGTGGTCTTGGCAATACACAAGTATATAGTGTCGAAACTCATCAACGGACTGCTGAACCTTTCTCCACCTTTATCCTATCTCTATTGGGATTGAGTATTGCTAGTAGAAAAGTCCGTGGAGGAATTGGTCTTCACCTAGCTATAGGAATAGGTCTGGGTGCACTGTATGTATTTCTTTCAAAGTTTGCCGAAACCTTTGCTGTCAATCTAGACATCTCACCCATTTTTGCCATTTGGATACCCAATTTTGTCTATGCTGGTATTACCGCCTACTTCATTGTGAAGGCTCAAAAGTAGGAACTTTCATTATTATTTGAAAGAATTATAAACTTTAACATTTTCCTGTGTTTTCATTAATAGCTGATTTACAACAGATAACACTATTTGGTGTTTTTATATGTTAAGTTTCGCCTGCTCTGTCGGTCGACTTCGTTGTGTTTTGTTTAACTTATTTGTAAATTTGGTTAAACAAAAAAACAATCCAAAATTTAATATATATGTCAACGATCGAATTTAGTACAAAACTCAACTCACTCTCGGTAGTGTTGCACTCCTTTGCTTTCAATCTTACAAAGAATATGGAAGACTCGAAGGATCTATTTCAAGAAACTGCATTCAGAGCTCTTTCCAACAAAGAGAAGTTTAGAACGGGAACAAACTTTAAGGCTTGGTGCTTTACTATTATGAAGAATATCTTCATCAA
>CALJVI010000308.1 GCA_937974575.1 uncultured Saprospiraceae bacterium
GTATGATTTCAAAATAAGATATTATTTCTCAATTATAATTTTGTGATATTCTGCTTGATTATCTACTTGAAGTCTTACTAAGTAAACACCGTTTACGAGGTGGCTCAAGTCAAATTCTTGTTGAATATATCCAGCTCCAAAATCAACTCTTTGCATCTCAAGTTCTTGACCCAAAACGTTTAAGAAAGAAATATCAATGTGGTCTCTACTCTCCCCTTCTAGCATAAGTGTAAACTTACCTGAAGATGGATTTGGAAACAAGTCAAAGCTATTTATACTTTCAAGATCTTCGATTGCACTTACGATGGATACTGTAACTACTACAGACTCCGTAGCTGTTCCACAATCATTTGTCGTTGTCAATACTACGGTATAATCACCTGGTTCAGCATAGCCGTGTACAGGGCTTTCATCTGTACTCATCTCACCGTCACCAAAATCCCAAGAGTAGCTATCTGCTCTATCAGAATTACTAGTAAACACTACAAAACCATCCGTTTCATCCAAATCAAAAGCAGCAGTAGGCTCCGCAGAAATAACAACTACCTCCGACATATTTACCACGTTGTTACCGATTCCGTTTGATACAGATAAAGTCACACCGTATACACCTGGTTGATTATAAGTAACAACTGGGTTTTGCTCATTTGACATACTAGGTGTACCCCCTTCAAACAACCAAGTCCATGACGTTGGATTATTAAGCGACTCATCCGTATAAGTAACTTCTAGAGGAGCACAACCTGAAGATGCATTCAAAGCAAATGCTGCACTCGGTGCTGCAAGGCCATCAATTTCGATATCTTCTGCTATAGTAGCAGAACCACATGGATTAGTCACAGTCAATGATACCGTATAGGTTCCATTCGTTGCATAAGTATGTGTAGGATTCTCCTCATCTGATTCGTTGCCATCACCAAAATTCCAAAGGTATTCCGTAGCATCTACAGAGCTATTCGCAAACATAACTGACTCAGAGAAAGTAGATGAAGTGAAACCTGCAACAGGCTCAGCATATACCTTTACATATCCTGTAATTACTTTTGAGTTGGATCCAATTTCATTACCTGCCTGCAAAATAACCGTGTAGTTACCAGGAGTAGAGAAAGTCACAGTAGGATTTTGATCCGAAGAAGTAGTAATATCTCCACCATCAAAAGACCACAACCAATTGTCAGGATCATTAGTAGACATATCCGAGAAGCTTACTGTCAATGGCGCACAACCCTCGGCAACAGTAGAACTAAAGTCCGCCTGTGGAGCTAATAATTCAGAAACCACAATTGTTCTTATTTCAGATATACTGCCACATTCATTTGTTGCCGTCAAGCTTACAGTATAGGTACCATTTTCGTCATAGGTATGTGCAGGGTTCAAAGCCGTACTTTCGTTGCCGTCTCCAAAGTCCCAAATGTATGTTTCTCCGTAAAGTGTTTTATTATTAAAGTTCACTTCAAGGCCATTGCTACCAGTGTCAAAGTTCACATCCGGTTCTGCAATTACATTGATAAAAGATAATTGAATATCCATATCTGTTCCTACAGCATTACCTGCTTCAAGGATTACAGTATAGTCTCCAGCGTTTTCAAATACAACAGTTGGATTCTGTTCTGTTGATGTTGCTGGTGTTCCTCCTTCAAATGTCCAGTTCCAAGAACTAGGATTATTGGTAGATGCATCTGAAAACTCCACAGTCAAAGGTCCACATCCGTTAGATACAGATGCAGCAAAACCTGCTGATGGTGCTGCAGAAGAATTATCTATTACTATAGATACTGCTTCAGAGAAAGTAACAGAGCCACAATCATTGGTTGCTGTCAGTGTAATAACATATTGGCCATTACTAGCATAAGTATGAGAAGGACTGACTAAAGCACTTGAAGTATTATCACCAAAGCTCCAATCGTAATTGTTTGAAGTAATATCTTCTGATGTATTTGTCAAAACAACATTTCCACCATCCACTTCGATTACAAAACTAGGAGTTGGAGCTGCTTCAACGCTGATATAGTTTAATTTAGTTTCTTGATCTTGTCCATCAATATTTCCTACTGTAAGTAAAACACTGAAAGCACCTGCATCTTCAAATGTCACTACAGGACTTTGTAAAGAAGATGTAGCTGGTGTACCGCCCTCAAATGTCCAGTTCCAAGTAGATGGACTGTTAGTAGACATATCAGAGAACTGCACCGTAAGAGGTCCACATCCGTCTAAAACATCCGCACTAAAATTGGCAACTGGCACAGAACCTGTTGGAATTAAATCATCGATTACTATTTGTTGGCAAGAGTTGCTTGACCCACAATCACTTGTTGCTGTAAGACAAACTGTATAAGAGCCTGGTTCAGCATAAGTGTGGAATGGTGATCTATCTTGACTAGTAGCACCGTCACCAAAGCTCCAAGAATAGTAAAGCGCATCTTGAGATTGGTTATTTAAAGCAATAGTATTTGCATTCAACTGCTGAATAGTGAAAATTGATTTTGCCGAAGCATCAATATTAATATAGTCTGATTTTACCAACTCTCCACTTTGGTCAGCATTTGCTACTTCTAGCTTTACATTAAAAACACCTGAAGTATTATAAGTTACTACTGGGTTAGCTAGTGTACTGGTAGCAGGAGTACCTCCTTCAAATGTCCACAACCATGAAGTCGCAGCTGGCACTGTGTTATCTGTAAAAGTAATTGACAATGGCTCACAACCTTCGGTTTCGCTAGCACTAAAGAAAGGAACTAATGGAGAAGATAGTGTTGCTGACTCTGTTAAGAATACTGGAGTCGCATTGAAGCTAATATTGGTAGCAGAAATCTGCTCCTGTCCTCCTGAGTATGCAAAATTCCACTCTCTCTTATACACAGAGTTCAAGTTGAAACTAGCTGGAAAAGAGTAGGTCGCTGAAGCTTGCTCAGATCTATCTATCGTTGTCTTTGCCCATAGGCAGTAAACATAATTCCCTTGAGGATCTCTAAAAGCACCACCATCCATAGATGAAGGTAAGTTTAATGATTGCGTTTTAGCATCATCATATACCGTCCCAAATAATGCGTCAGATGCAGACTTATAGGCGATCCCTTGATCGTTTATTTTTAAATTATCATAAGGAGAGTTGAAATCTAAGTTTTCATATAATCCCAACAAGTGAAATTCTTCTGTAGCATTAGCTTCAATCTCTTCTTCAAAAATACTGTAGATATGCATTTGACGAACATTGTCTTTCATTGCACGAACTACGGCTTTTGCCATATAGTTTATTTGCAGTTGAGGATCTCCCATACTGTCTTCCTTAAAAGTCTTACGAGGAACATTGATCTCTGTGATGATCCATTCTTTTTTAGGATAAGTAGTTCCGTCGTACCCATAGTTGTTAAGTACATTTTGGTAAAGATCTTGTCTTACAGAGATACCATTAGCAGCACCATCTGAATGTCTTGAATAAACAAAACCACCGATGTTAGAATCCCAGTAACGAATAGTACCGTCAATATCAGGATATGAGTGATAACCCATAACATCAAAGTAAGCACCTCCACCAAGTGGATATTCGGCAGTAACCTTACCTTCTGTAGGTTCATCCGTATTTCTAAGGATAGCATCTAAAAAAGACTCCGACCCTACACCAGCAATGGCTACATAGTCATCAGGAGAAATACTCTTGATAATTTCGTAACTAATTCTGAGTGTTCTTACATAATGCTCAATAGGAGCTCTAAGAATATATTCACATGGATCTGGATCTCTATCCCACCAGTTACCTACAGGATCCCCTGGAGGTCTCCACGCTGTATTAAAAGTTAAATCAAAACCAGGCTCATTCCAGATTTCCCAGAATTTTACATGGTCTGTATAATTTGATACTACTTCATACAAGTAAGCAGCATAGTAGTTATTTTCATTGTATGGTGTACCATTGGCACCACCATCCCAGATTGGCTCATATAAATTGGCAAACATGGTAGATTGAGCACCACAGCCATTATATGTGTTTTGATCTCTTTGTGCATCTGATGGGTACCCAACAAAGCAAGTAAGATCTTCAAGACCCAATTGTCCGTAATGTGCAAATGTTGGCTTACGAATATCTAGCCCCCAGTTTTCTACAAAAATACTTGGTAAAGAAGGTCGAATGGCTTTTGCTCCTGCTCCGACAATTCCCACGGATGGGTTACCAGCTGCAATGTTGGCAAGATCCTCATCTTGGTATAAGGCACTATCATCTTGGTACCCTAGATTGGTTCCTGGACGAAATACACCTTCATAAGCATTGACCCGGTCATTGGCAGTGAAATTGACTTGTGCATGGAGTGAAAAAATCACGAGAAATGAAAAACAGGAAAGTAATATCCTCTTCATAATTATAATCTGTTTTAGCGATGAAACTTTACAAAAAAAGAAATATGTTAATTAATTTATACCTAGCTGTATGTAGAGAGTTTGCTAGAAAATGGTGTGGTCATGTGTGTAAGCAATTCAATATCGTTGCTTTCTGGGGTTACACGCAAAGATAATAAAATAATATTGATTGATTACTATGCAAATTACCCCAAACAGGGTAGATAAATTCCATGCTGGAAGATCATTTTTACCTAAACCACTCCAACTATTAGATTATTCCGACTAAAAACAATGAAATTTAGTGTCGAAAATATAGTACAAAGTTGACGACAATATCGTCGAAAGCTCTGATAGTCTTATAATCAATAAATTAGAGAAATAAATAATATAAAGAATTGGATGCCAAGGCGATACAGCCCAAAAGACCTGCCTCTTAAAAGGCTATTATTCTTGGACTTTTGAATAAAAAATTCAGAATTGGTCCTTATAAGACATAAGGATTCTAGCACAAGTGCTTTATTAAGCCAATTTGACAGCGTAATACCAATCGTTTTGGGTATTAATCGGCATACAGCGACTCATTTCTATTTGAGAACAATGAGCATTCTGATATGGAAAAGAGATTAGTTATAATTTTCTTCAAAAAACTCGCCATAGCCATCAAATGACTTATTACGCAGAACCTCACGATAGTTTGCTTGAGTCAATGGATAGACAACATAGTCCATCTTAGTGGTCAAGAAGTCATCCCCAGCATCATTAGCCGCTTTTACATATGTCATAGCCGCTTTTTGATTCTTAAATTTCCTGATTACTATAATCGGTCTATTCGTGTCGTTGTTCAAGAATATATTTGAAAGACGGAGATTTTCGGATCTGAAAAACTCTTTATTAAAATCAGCCAACTCAGATTTGGCTGCCGAAATCTTTTCTCCATTCTTATTCGTAATTACTACTGCGATATAATGCAATCCATCTGGCTCTACTTTGAACTTTCCTTTCTTACCCCCACTAGCCATATCCGTTTTAGGCCTTACTGTAACAGATTTATCCCCCAACAACCTTAGAATCTCCTTGGCGCGTGTTTCTTCAGGACTAGCTGGATATTTGGCTACTACATCTTTAAGCTGCTTGATGTAGTCTTCTTTACCTTTCGTATTACCTATACTCATTGCTTTGAGGAGAGCGAACTTGGCCATCATAATATTGCCAGGTCCAAACTGTTCTTTAGCTTGATCAACCTCTTTAATTACCTTTTCATATTGCTTTTTTTGGAATTGCGCGTAAGTAGCTTCATAAAAATTACCCAGCTTATCCCCTTCCTTCTTAGCTGCTTCCAAATAGTTTGGATCAGAAAGTACTCTAGCATAAGTAGTATTAGGATACTTGTCTACGATCAGATCAAAGTACTTCTTTGCCTTTGCTTTATTGCCTTCTTTGGTGTGCGCTAGATATAAGTAATACCATGCATCTAATTGATGCTCTGTATCAGGATATCGCTCTAACAATTCATCTTCTAAGGCCTCAATAGATTTATCATTTCGTTGTATTCGATCTCTATAGAGTCTTCCTAAATCAAAGTATGCATTTTCGATTTTTTTATTCGCCTCAGCGACTTGTTTTTCATCTGAAGGTACAGCCTTGAGAAGCTTATTGATATCATCTTCTGAAAGTCTATCTTCTACAGGTGCCAATACAAAATCATCTCTACTGATGTCATCGATTTTTTGTCTATTGGATCGACGCCAATTGTCTTCAAGGACTCTATCACCCCATTCCTTTTCAAAGTCTTTAGCTCCCTTCTTTCTATTCTTTTCATTGTATAAAACGAATTGGGTCGTAGGTGCTGTTTTAGAATTTGACCTCCCAGGTACAGCTCGGATATTAGATCCCTGTCGGGGATCTCTACCTCCATTTTTATTTGGACCAGTATTTTTATTACTATTAGCTGCGAGTGCTTTCTTTTTCATCGCATCCTGCTCTTTCTTGATCTTCAGCGCTAGAGCTTCTCGTTCTTTTGGAGACAAATCTGTAATCCCAAGCAAACTGTCTTGAAGTGAAATAATCTGCAAGTTGGCAGCAATATCAGCTAAATTTTCAGCATAATTTTTTACCTCATTATAGCGCTCATCTGTTTTAGCAATTACTTGTAAAGTACTGTCGTAAAACAACTTAGCCTCCACAAAAGTCTCTTCTTCAAAGTAAAGTTCAGCAAGCTTTAAATACGTCTCTGTTCGCTGAGTATTGTTTCGAGAACCAGAATTTAGTGATTTTCTAAAGTTGGCAATAGCTGCCACTTTATCACCACTTTCGAGGTTGAGTTCAGCCAGCGTGAAATATACTTGGTCAACATACTCTGTATTTTTATCATCCTTAAGCATGCGCTCTAACTCACGTGTAGTAGAAGCCAAATTTTTAATCCCTGACTTATACGAACTCATTAGCATAGCAAGACGAGCATTAAACTCCATTTCATACTTATTACTATACTTTATAGCTTTGGTATAGAATGAAGTAGCAACAGCAGAATTATTGGCTTTCTCAGCAAGCTGAGCTCGGATATAACTATAACGCGCTTTGTACTCTTTATTGGTTTCTTTTTCGATGGCTGCCTCTAAGAATGGTATTGCCGAATCGTATCTTTTTTGCTTGAGGTACAAATGCGCTTTGACTGCATCTACTTGACCTGCAACATCCTTGTTGATGGACTCTCCTTGCAAACCTCCCAAATAACGTTCTGCTAGACTAAAATTCTCTCTTTCAATGTAAGTTCGTGCTAGCCACAGTTGGATTTCATCATAAGCCAACTTCTCGGATTTGAATAAATTTTCAGGTTTATTTTCAGGTTTTTCTTTCTCTTTTTTCGCATCCTTCTTTTTAGGTTCTTTAACCACTTTTTTGATTGGGTCAACCTTAGGTTCCTCTACCTTTTTTTCGACTGCATCTTTAGACTTTTTCGTTTTTACTTTCTTGCCTTTTTTTCTTCGCTTCCGTGCTTTCTCTTTTTCTTTTCGAGCTTTAAGCTTTTTCTTTTTTATTTCTTTATTTGTTTTCTTTCGTTGTTTCGCTTGTTGCTTTTTGGTCAACTTGACTTCATCGTAATCATCATCAGCGCCATTTTCTATATCTTTTGCTTTTTGAGCAGGTGATTTTTTAGCCTGAACTTTCTTTCCTTTTGCGCCTTTCTTTCTATTCGCTTCTCTTGCCCTTTGTGCTAGAGCGGAAGGGCTAAATTCTTTGAGGGTATATTCCAGCGTTTCTTCTGCCGATTCAAAATCTTGCTTCAAGTATTGAGCCTTCCCAAGCAAAAGATAACAATCGTCAGTCCAGTCGGATTGTCTATGCAAGGTTGCCACTATCGAAACTTTTTCAATAGCAATATCAAGATCTTTATTTACAGCTGGGATTGGCTCCACCGCTATGTACTCAAACATAGGCAAGAGCTTGTTGAAGTTGTCCTGATGATTCAACTCTAGGGACTCCACGCTATTGACCAAAAGGACATCAGCATTAAAGTAACCATTGTATCGAGCGGTAGTATTGTGGTATAGTTTCTTGATACCTGTTAGTTCCTCGGTTCTACTTTTGGTAGTCTTACAAGAAAGGACAAAGCCAAAAACTAGGATCGCCAAGAAAAGGTTAAGCTTCTTCAAAATTCAAATTTGTTAAGAAAAATCGATAAAAATACGCAAAATCGGGTCATACATGAGCTAAATAAGCTATTTAAATATACTTTTATACCTCGTTAATGTTACAAAATAAGCATCATCGTATAAGGTCAATTTTGTCATACCTCTTAAACTGGTTTTATGGCAAATTATTTCAAATAGTACAGGTTAATTCAGCATAATGGAATTAGATAAGTCCAAGTCCGCCCATCTAAAAGAAAAGTTGTCTCAATCTTATCGCCTAACTCTGCACAAAAACCCCAATTTTGAGGAAAAAGGTACGGCCAACTTCTCTTTAATTCAGTTCTACATCTATCTAGCTTTAGGACTTATAGCATTAATACTGCTCATAAGCTCCTTGATTGTGTTTACACCCCTCAAAGGTCTTATTCCTGGCTACGGTGATTTGTCTCACCCAAAAAAGATCCGTGAACTATCTATGGCTCTTGAGGAAATGGAGACTCGGATTCAGGCCAATGAGACCTACACCACCAATTTTATGAAAATGCTGCGTGATAGCACTCAAACTGTCGAAGATGTTAGTGCCGAACTATCCTCCGAAGCAGCTATCAGTGTCGGCACCATAGAAAAGGTAAAGGAAGATGCTGAATTAAGACAAGAAATCGCATTTTCTGAACAAATACAAGAAAAAGCCCTTCTAGCTAAAAGTAGTAGCCAAAAACAAGGTATTCCCTTGGAACGAATACATTTTTCTCCTCCATTGATCGGGCCTATTAGTGCTCATTACGAACCTGTTAAAAAACATTATGGGATTGATATTCTAGCTCCAAAAAACACCCCCATCAAAGCCAGTATGGACGGCTTTGTCATTCAAGCAGATTGGACTATGGATGCTGGTAACACCATAGGATTACAACATGACAATAACATAGTCACTTTTTACAAACACAATAGTACATTACTAAAAAAACTAGGGGACAGAGTAAGAGCTGGAGAAGCCATTGCTATCATTGGAAATAGCGGAGAACTTACTGATGGTCCACATCTACACTTTGAGATATGGCACGAAGGCAGATCAATCAACCCTGCTGACTTTGTCGAATTTTAACAAATTCTTCTAAATTTAGCCTTTTTCAACATAAATGAGCTTTTTCAAACCAATTAAACCTGTATATTGTACAATATACAATAAGTAAATAAATCAATATGCCTACTAACAAAATCAGTAATCAAGACAAATTCAAGCTCCAGGAAACACAGAATGAAAAAGGAGAGCTTATCAGCCCTGTGCTTGACGAAAGCGTAAAAAATTTCATGATTGACATAGATGGGACTGTCTGTGATGATATCCCAAATGAAGAACCTCTCAGAATGGGTACCTGCCTTCCATATAAGGATGCCCTAAAAATGCTAAATAAGTGGTACGACGAAGGACATATCATTACTTTCTTTACCTCTCGCACTGAAGAGCATCGCGAAGTAACAGAAACATGGTTAGCAAAACATAATTTCAAATATCATGGAATTCTCTTTGGTAAGCCTAGAGGAGGCAATTATCATTGGATAGATAATCATATTGTAAAGGCGACCAGATTCAAAGGGAAATTTACAGACCTGGTAGTTAGGAATAAAGAAATCGAAGTCTTTGAATAATAAAGCCTTTGGCTTAAATTATTAGATCTTTCAGGGCACTTTCCAGTCTTGTGAATTCGAATTCAAACCCTTCATCAATAAGTTTATTAGGCATAACATGGGAGCCAGTTAGCACGACTTCCTTCATTTCACCTAATAAGATATGGAGTGCAAAAGTTGGAACAGGCGCTACTATACCTGGCCCCTTCTTAATGCGCATCATTTCTTTGGCAAAAAGCTTGTTTGAAAGAGGATTTGGGCTGGTACCATTATAGACACCAATTGCGCTTTCTATTTCTACTAGCCAAACGAAAATTCGGGCTATATCACTAATGTGAACCCAAGAATAAATCTGATCCCCAGCTCCAAAGTAAGACCCTAATCCCAACTTTGCAGGCAATAGCATTTTTTCTAAGGCCCCACCCTCTGTACTTAATACAATTCCTATACGAACACTAGCTACTGGTATTCCAGTTTGGACAACTTCAGCTATAGACTCTTCCCACTGAATACAACTTTCGGCTAAAAAACCACTAGATCCTGGCCCACTTGCTTCGGTCAGCACCTCGTTTCCTCGATCTCCATAATAACCTATTGCCCCACCAGAAATAAACTTCTTAATATCTAGTTTCTTTTCCTCAATAAGCTTTTTAAATAGTAGGTTTCCATTTACCCTACTATCAATTATTGCTTTCTTTCTACTAGCCGTCCATCGCTTATCCGCTATGCCAGTCCCTGCCAAATTTATGACATAATCAACACCCTCTAATGCTTCTGCATCTATATAGCCTTTATCAATATCCCATTTATAGGTAGGTACTTTAGCATTAGGTCTAGCAGAACGACTGAGATGAACCACCTCATGATTTTTGAGTAATAATAAATCGGTTGTCTGCCTACCTATGAGTCCACTACCTCCAGCAATAAGAATTTTAGCCATAATGAGAAATTCAATTTGTAAGTAAACAGATATAACCTATATTGTTCAACGCCTAAAGGAGAATTTGGTAAATTAGAGCAAAAAAATAAGTACTGCAATTAATGAATAACAACTTACATACGAACCTTTCAGCTTGGCTAATTGCCCTTATTACTATATTGCTTATCACATCTTGCAAGACTGAACCAAAATCAGATACCTCCCAAAGACTTGACAAGGCGCCCAGCTCTATACAACTTCGCTTAAAATCGGAACCCGATGGATTGTCCCCGATCGTAGCACGGCATGGCGTTTCTAGACAAGTATATAGACACTTATTTGTAAGACTCCTTGAGGTGGATCCTATGACCCTAAACTATATTCCTCAGTTGGCTACTAAGCAGGCAACATCTGAAATCCTTGACAATGGCGATAAAAAATTCACTTTTGATATTCACCCTAATGCGCAATGGTCTGATGGCAGGCCACTTACTGTAGCGGATATCCTATTCAGCTATAAAATACTTAAACATCCAGGTGTAAAGACACGCTACGGAGTCATAGCCGACCTTATCAAAGAGATCGATATTCAGGAGAACAATTCCACTACTATTTCATTTACAGCAGATGAATGTCATATATCTTTGGAGTCGTCTATCTGTGAAATGTTTATTTATCCAGAGCATATTTTTGACCCTGAAAAAATCATGCGTGATGTTGCGTATGTTGACTTTAAAGAGAAAGAGAAAATTGCTTCTTTGGTTTCTGAAAATCCAAAATTAGCAGAGGTAGGCGAGCGATTTATGGATGTATCTTATTTTAGAGACCCCAATAAATTCATCACTGCCGGCGCATATACATTCAAGGAGTGGCTTACTGGGCAGCGTGTTGTAATACAGAAAAATAAAAACTGGTGGGGAAATGCCATCGACTCTCCCATCTTCATCAACAGGCCTGAAGAAATACAATTTCAAATCATACCTGACAACACCACTGCAATGACCCAGCTGGCAAATGGAGAATTGGATGCCATAAGCGATGTTACAGCTGAGCTTTTTGAAGAGTATAAATCCAAAGAAAATCTTTCTGCACATGTAGTTCCAGCACTCCAAACCATATGGTTGACCTTAAATACCAAAAAAGGGCTTCTTTCTGACAAACTTGTACGGAAAGCATTGGCCTATTCCTGTGATGAACAGTCCATTATTGACATAGCACGAAAAGGCTATGGCAAAATAGTAACTGGACCTTTTATGCCGGGCACTGCAGAATACAATGACAAGGTAAAACCCATCGGATATGATATCCAAAAGGCCATCACGCTGTTGAAAGAGGCCGGTTGGGCGGATTCGGATCAAGATGGAATAGTAGACAAAATGGTCAACGGAAAGAAAACCAATTTATCCCTAGAGTTTGTCATGTCATCAAAAAGTACGACAGGGCCCGTCATTGGAGAACTGTTTAAAAACTCTGCGAAAAAAGCTGGAATTGACATCAGAATTCAAGCAAAAGACAGGAAGGTATATGGACAAGACCAAAAAGCGGGCAACTTCGATATGGTTCTGCAAGGCACTAGTTTCAACCCTGGCCTCTACGATCCTAAAGGAAGGTGGCATACCGAGAGCTTTCCTCCAAATGGATTAAATCATTGTCGATTTGGAGATGAAGAAACCGACAAGATCATAGATCAGCTGCGATCAGAATGCGAAGATGCTGGACTCCGTACAGATCTGTACCATAGACTCCATGCTAAAATAGCAGAAGAACAGCCTGTCCTGTTTTTGTACAATACCCAATATCTATACTTGATCAATAAGAAATTTGACAATGTTGTTCTTTCTCCCAATCGGCCCGGATTGTATGAAGAATTTCTTACCTTAAAGTAAATAATCCGTCATCTGATGTTCAGATATATCCTAATGCGCCTTGGCTACTTTGTGCTTACCTTCATAGTAGTTTCTTTGGCCTTATTTGCTTTAAGTCGTTTTGCCCCAGGCGATCCAGTAGATAAATATATGGAAAACGAGCAGGCGGAAGAAAGAATTGAAAGCTATGCCAGCTATCTTGAACGCAGAAGAGCAATAGCCAAATCACATCACCTAGATCAAGCTCCATTTTATTTCAGTGTTCTTCCTCAAGCCATACCTCGAAATATATTTTCAATTCCAAACAAACAAAGTAGAAAATGGTACAAGCAGCTTATCTACAAATATGGAAAACCTACTATAGCTAAACAATATATCGATCAAGTACAGCAACTAGAGCTCCTCATTGCGCAGGAAAGTACCAACAGCTTTATCCAACTCAAAAATGAACTGGCTCAAGTCAAGTACCATCATGATGTTGCTGCATTGGATAAGTTCTCCACTTTTTTGAGCATTTTAAAATTCAAAGAAAAACCCCAACTCCAGCAGCTCCAACAAGCCATGCTGAGTAATGTATCTAGCCTTTTTAAAGGCCATCATGACGGACTCCATACTCGATTACTTATACCCAAAATAATGTGGCATGGAACTGCAAATCAATATCACCATTGGATTAGCAATTTTGTAAAAGGAGATTTTGGAATTTCAGATTTTGATCGCCGACCCGTAAAAACGAGAATATGGGATGCACTCGGATGGACCCTGCTGATCAATATTGTTTCTATATTTTTGGCGTACCTGATCAGCATCCCTTTAGGCGTTTACACCGCGGATCCCGCCAATGCAAAACTCGACAAAACGGTTTCCATTGTGAGTATGATGCTATATGCCTTGCCCAGTTTTTGGGTAGCTACCTTGGCTATTACTTTTTTCACTTCGGACGATTGGTTGCATTGGTTTCCTTCGGGTGGACTAGGTCACAATACTTCAGGAGGTATGGCGCGTTTTTTCGAGGTCGCTTATCACTTGGTATTGCCTATACTTTGTGTCACTTACCTAGCCTTGGCTTTCATCATACATCAGGTGCGCGGTGCGATGCAGGACACACTTGACCAAGACTTTATCAAAACCGCCCAAGCCAAGGGACTCCCCAATAATGAAGTCATCTGGAAGCATGGATTTCGAAATTCGCTTTTATCCCTTGTTACCATGTTTTCAAATATTTTACCTGCTACTATAGCGGGATCTATAGTGGTAGAGATTATATTCAGCATTCCCGGTATGGGTCGTTTGGCGCTCCAAGGAATATTACAACAAGACTGGAATGTAGTATTTACCATCATGATGATGACTGCACTATTTACCTTAGTAGGTAATCTGCTTGCCGATCTTTTTTATCAGTGGGTAGACCCACGTATTTCGCTCACCAAACCATCACAACTTGGAGCCTAAGCAGGAGGTCATATCATCCCATCAGCTCTGGCGCACATTGCAAAAAAACGCCTCGGTCAAAGCGGCATGTTGGCTCATTGGTCTCATGTTGA
>CALJVI010000309.1 GCA_937974575.1 uncultured Saprospiraceae bacterium
CGTTGTACCTTGCAAGATATCGACACAAGCCGATGGGACGAAAAAAGCAAAGTACAAAACAACGATTAATAAAGGAATTTAAGCAAAAGAGTATCCTATACAAGGGACTTGCTGGCATAGCTGCGCTAGTCCTATTGGGCGTATTGGCTATTGCCGTCCTAGTCCTAAGTGTACGCATGGGAGCTTTTGGCAAGTTGCCTACACATCAAGCACTCACGGCGGTCAAAAATCCAGAATCTACACTGATCTATTCCGCAGATAAAAAGGTCATTGGAAAATTCTTTACCAAGAACAGGACCAACATCTCCATAGATGCCATCTCTCCTTTTTTGACAGATGCTCTAGTCGCGACTGAGGATGCCCGATTTTATAAGCACAACGGAATTGATTTTCGGGCTTGGATGAGGGTACTCTTCAAAACGGTACTTATGGGCGACAGTTCTAGTGGCGGAGGTAGTACGATCAGTCAACAGTTGGCTAAGAATCTATTTCCTCGCAAACGGTATTCTATCATAAGTATCCCCGTCAATAAGATCAGAGAATTCATCATTGCTAAGCGATTAGAAAAAATATATTCCAAAACCCAAATTTTGAATCTGTACTTAAATACAGTTTCATTTGGCGGGGACATCTACGGAGTACAGGTAGCAGCTAAGCAACTATTCGGAACCAACTCCCAAGACATCAAACAAGAAGATGCAGCTGTCTTGATCGGAATGCTCAAGGCCAATACAAAGTATCATCCTGGCAGAAATCCTGAAAATTCTCGGAAGCGTAGAAATGTAGTTCTCACGCAATTGGCAAAATACGAATACATAAATGAGGAGACTAAAGACTCCCTGTCCAAGCTTCCATTGGTCAGTAACTACAAAAGAGAAAGTGTAAGTGAGGGTTTGGCAACCTACTTCAGAGAGCAAATCCGAAAAGAGTCAAAACGAATCTTAGCCGAGCAAAATCTCGATGAGGATTATAACTTATATACTAGTGGCTTGAAAATATATACAAGCGTGGACTCTAGATTACAACAGTTTGCAGAGACGGCTATGAAAAGCCATTTATCACAATTGCAAAACACTTACGATGAACATTGGAAGGGGCAAAACAATTTGACCAAGCGTGATCTACAACCTTTCATCGAAAGATCAGACAGATACAAAAGGATGAAAAAATCTGGCGCTTCAGCCAAAGCAATTCATGCTGCTTTTGACAAGCCTCGTTCTATGAAGGTATTTGACTGGAGTGAAGGAAACAAGAAGGTAGAACTGTCTCCTAGAGATAGTATCAAGTACTATGTCAATCTGCTGAATACAGGCTTTCTGGCTGCCAACCCAAAGACTGGGCATATACTAGCATGGGTAGGAGGTATCAGCCATAAACACATACAATATGACCATGTCAAAAGTAAGCGACCTGTAGGCTCTACTTTTAAACCATTCGTATACGCCAATGCATTGCTACAAGGGCAAGCGCCATGTGAGTATATGTATAATCGCCTAGTCACTTATACAGACTATGATGATTGGCAACCTGAGAATGCAGATGGAAAATATGAAGGTGTGTACTCTATGGAAGGCGGATTGACCAACTCTGTAAATTCTATATCCGTAAATCTGATCACTAAATATGGCATAGATGAGACCATCTCATTAGCAAAAAAAATGGGGGTACGCTCCTCCGTACCTTCTGTCCCTAGTATCGCATTGGGCACTGCGGAATTGCCCTTATACGAGATGGTCAATGCATATGCTACACTTGCCAATGATGGATACAAAACAGAATTGAAATACCTACTCCGAATAGAGGATAAGAATGGAAAAGTACTCTACTCCGCCGAAAACGAAGAGGATCAAAAAATGGAGCCTGTCCAAGTATTGGATAGCTTGACCAATCAGATGGTGGTGCATATGATGCAAAGTGTAGTAGACAAAGGTACTGGTCGTAGGCTGAGAGGGACCTACGGATTGACCGGAGAAATAGCTGGCAAAACAGGTACTACACAAAATCATTCCGACGGCTGGTTTATTGGCTTTACCCCAGATATTGTAGCAGGAGTATGGGTAGGTGGCGCCTCCCCTAAGGTTAGATTTAGATCTCTTAATCTAGGAGCAGGAGGAAATATGGCTTTACCCATCTGGGGCAAATTCATGCAGCAATCTCTAAAAGAAAAGTCTTTTTTACAATGGCAGAACAGTTCTTTTTCTGCAATGCCTGATAGTATCTTACAGCAGATGGATTGCGAGCATTATCAAGAAGAGATGCCAGTGCTGGTCGACTTGGAGAATATCGATCTTGATGAACTTGGAACAGAGTTTGAAAAAAAGATTGAAGACTTCTTTGAAGGCCTTTTTGAAAAAGACAAAAATACTCAAGTAAAGGAGAAATCTGCTCCTAGAGCATCTACTCGCCAAAAAACTAGGTCAAAAGAAATTCAAAAACGAAATCAAAAAGTTAAAAAACAGAAACAAAGACAGAAAAAGCGAAAAGACTTTTTCAAAAAGATCTTTGGTGATGGATAAGTGTTGGCTTCTCTACTACCATCCATCTTTATTCAAGAGATAATTCCTTTTAATTCTTATCAAAATGCTATATTAGCTTACCCATATCTAAGTAGGTAAGCCAATGTTAACAATTATTTTTCGATCTGTGTTTTCCTACTCAGAATCTATGTATTACACATTATTAATAGCAACATTATGACATAAATGAACTATGTCACTTTATTAATTCATGTGATCCTGCATTTGCAGTCCAATTACTATTAAATTGAGAGCTCAAGAGAAAAATAAAACCATGTATAAAAAGGCCACACTCCTCCTATTGTTAGTCATCTCCTTCACACGTGTCTATACACAATCAAATGAAGCACCCCTCTTTTGGTCAGAAGTTTCGGATGCACAATTTCGATCCAACTTATATGAGAGAGAGATTATTCCAGAAAAGTATATCACCTATACTTTCGATGCAAAAAAATTAACGACGCATCTTGATAATGCATTAACCAAAACCTATACAGAACGTAGAGACCAAAAAATAGACTTCTACCTCCCAAATCCATCTGGTGAAATGGAATTGTACCATATCTGGAGAGATGATTTATTACCGAAAAAACTCAATGAGAGATATCCTGAGATCTCGGTATTTGCTGGGTATGCAGTAAACGACCCTACCAAAACAACTAGAATAGATATTACGAGTAAAGGATTTCGCGCGGTATCATATGGTGTTGACAATAGTACTTATTATATCGACCCTATCGCAAAAGGCGTTCACAACACAGTAATCAGTTACTACAAAAAGGACTATAAATCTCAGCAGTCCTTTGAATGTTTGGTAGAAGACGCTATTGAAGTAGAAGAAGACAAGCACACACATGAGCATAAACATGGAGTACAAAGAGTAGCGGGTGATTGCCAGCTCCATACTTTTGAGCTTGCACTAGCCTGCACAGGAGAGTATGCCACTTTTCATGGAGGAACTAAAGCTTCTGTAATGGCAGAGTATGTTACATCCATAAACAGAATCAATGGACTATACGAAAAAGAAATAAGTGTCAACTTAGTATTTGTCCCCAATACAGATGATTTAATATTTCTCAATGCTGCTACTGATCCTTACACCAACAATAGTGGTGGAGCTATGCTTGGCGAAAATCAAACAACTTGTGATAATATTATAGGAAGCGCCAATTACGATATTGGACACGTATACAGTACTGGTGGTGGAGGTGTAGCAAGGCTACAGTCTCCATGTAGCAATAATAGTAAAGCTCAAGGTGTCACGGGCCTACCCTCCCCAGTTGGTGATCCTTTTTATGTCGACTATGTAGCTCATGAAATGGGGCATCAATATGGCGCTACACACACCTATAATAATTCATGTGGAGGAAACAGGACTGGAAGTACTGCATTCGAACCAGGCAGTGGTGCGACAATTATGGCCTACGCTGGAATATGCCCACCGAATGTTCAGTTCAGCAGTGATGCTTATTTTCATTCCGCTAGTTTGGTACAAATAGGAAACTTTTTAAATAATACATCTTGTGAAGTAACCACCGATAACGGAAGTGACAGGCCTGTCATAGGCACACTCTCCAATTATAACATTCCTGTAAGCACCCCATTTGAGTTGGTAGCAAATGCTACTACTAATGATGGAAGCTCTTTGACTTACTGCTGGGAACAAATGGATAACGAGATTGCTAACATGCCACCTGAAACTAATGCAACACAAGGACCCATGTTTAGATCTTATACACCCACTGTAAGTAATTCTAGATACTTTCCCTCTCTCCCATTTTTGTTAGACAATTCAGATAATGAGTGGGAAGTGCTACCTGGAGCAACCAGAAGTCTCAACTTTAGAGTAACGGTGAGAGGAAGTAGACCAGGTCAAGCGGGATGTACAGAAGAGTCTGACCTAGTCCTAAATGTATCCAATAGTTCTGGACCTTTTCAAGTCATACAACCAAACAACAATACATTTTGGACGGTTGGGGAAACACAGTCTGTAAGTTGGCAGGTAGCCAATACTACCGCTCCACCCGTCAATTGTGATCAAGTAAGAATACTCATGTCTATAGACGGTGGATTCACATATCCTATTGTAGTATTGGATCAAACTCCAAATGACGGGCAAGTAGATATCACGGTTCCAAATGTGCCTGGTACTCAGAATAGAATCAGAGTGCAATCAGTAGGTAATGTCTTTTTTGATATCTCCAATGAAAATTTTACGATCATAGAACCTGTGGTACCTACCTTTACAGTCTCTGCAAGCCCTACTACTCAGTCGGCTTGTGGGAGCAATGCAGGTGTTGTATCATATGATTTGGAAGCAACGGCCTTGAGCGGTTTCGATCAGTCAGTCGAATATACAATAAGTGGATTACCAAATGGAGCGAATGCAGCATTCGAAAATAATAATGCCGTTCCAAACGCCACTACAACATTAAATATAGATGGCTTAGAAAATATTCCTACTGGACAATACAACTTTTTAGTAGAAGCCAATGGTGGTGGACAATCTGATGACGTACAATTGCAACTCAATATTATAGACAGCAATCCATTGGCTACCCAACTTATGAGTCCTGCAAATGCAGCTAATAATGTGAGTACCTCAGCACCCTTGACTTGGATGCCGGTAGATTTTGCAGATGAGTATATTGTAGAAATAAGTGACAATCCAAGTTTTGCAAATATCATTTATACAACCAGTGCCAATACTACAGAGGGAATTGCTGAAGGTCTAACTACTTCTACTATTTATTATTGGAGAGTACGCCCTATCAACATTTGTGGTGAAGGCCCTATCGAATCGGTTTTCAGATTTAGGACTGGATCCGAAGCATGTAACACCTACACTAGTGCCACTCCTACACCCATATCAACAACCAGTGGAACCATCAACTCTGTCATTAATGTTCCCAACGGAGCTGCAATAGAAGGAGTATCTTTATCTACTGTAATTCTACATTCCTGGATTGGAGATATAGATTGCACCCTTATTCCCCCACAAGGCAGCCCAATTAAAGTTTTTGACCGTCCAGGAATTCCTGGCTCTCAGTTTGGATGTGAGTCTGACAACATAAGAGCTACTTTTGATGATGCAGCTACTAATACTGCTGATGATTTCGAAAACACTTGTGGTACTGGACTATATTCCATTGATGGAGACTATCAATCAATCGATGCCTTTAATACCTTAGCAGGAAATAACTCTACTGGTGATTGGACATTAGAAATTACAGATTTTGTAGATGAGGATGGAGGTCAGCTCAATACATGGAGTTTAGAGATCTGTACCAATACAGGATCAAATACCCCACCTGCACAAGTAAGCAACAATCCGCTAAACGTAGTGCGATCCAATTCTGAAAACATAAGTACCAATGAACTTTCCTTCATGGGGAATGGAAATCCAGATGTGATCAGCTATACTTTAATCACATTGCCAAATCAAGGTACTTTATTAAAGAATAATATCCTGATGCAGGTCGGAGAGCAATTTACTCAAACTGACATCAACAATAATATGCTGACATATGACCACAGTGGCACTCCAGCAATGACAGACAGTTTTGTTTTTGATGTTGAAGAAACAAATGGCGGATGGGCACCTGAAAATGTTTTTCAAATAAATATCATAGAACTAAACTTCTCGGGCACTGCTCAGCAGACTACCCCCGTCACTTGCTATAATGGTGATGATGGAAGTATCAGTGTAAATCCAAGTGGAGGAACTGCGCCATTTATGTATAGTATAGATGGTATAAATTTTCAAGCAGAAAACACATTCAACAACCTCCCTGCTGGAGAATATACCATTACGATCACAGATGCTGATAATAATACTACAACTACCAATCCTGTAATACTTGACAATCCAACTCAAATAGTATTGCAAGGAACAGCAACAGACAATATGGTTTCACTTTCTGCAAGCGGAGGATCAGGTACATTGATGTACAGTATCGATAACAATAGTTTTCAGAGTTCTAACCTATTCAACAATCTAAGTAATGGGGACTATACTTTTTATGTCATTGACGCTAACGGCTGTACTGCGACTTCTGAAATAGTAAGTGTACTAGCAAATGACTTATCTGCAAATGCCTCCTTAGTAAACACAGTCTCTTGCTTTGATGCTAGTGATGCTTCTATTAGTGTGTCTATTTCTGGAGGTACTCAACCATTCATGTATAGCCTCAATAGTGGCACTCCACAGACTAGCAACTTTTTTGATAATTTGTCAGCTGGAGAATATATGATAGTCGTGACAGATGCCAACAACTTTATGACTACCACTAATACCATCATAGTAAATAACCCTGTATCATTAGAACTTACTGCAACCGCTAATGGAAATCAAATCACAGCAATGGCTACTGGTGGAACTGGTGCTTATCAATACAGTGTAGATGGTACAAACTATCAAAACGAAAATATTTTCAACAACCTCGTAAATGGAGAATATACAGTCTACATCAGAGATGAAAACAACTGTATAAATACTGCAACAGCTACCATCAACATAGCTACTCTAGTAGCTAATGCTAATATAACAAGAGAGATTCTTTGTAATGGAGATCTTACGGGTTCAGTCCTAGCCTCCGCTTCAGGGGGTATTCCTCCATATCAATTTGGCATAGGAAACAATTTTCAAAGTAATGGCACATTCACAAATCTTGGTGTAGGTAGTTATATAATCATCGTTGAGGATGCTGTAGGTGCACAGGTCAATACCATTGTAGAGTTGACTCAACCTGAGGCCATCACTATACAGGTTACTACTGACCAATCAACGGCAACTATAAATGTACAAGGTGGAACACCGTCGTATTCATATGCTATTGATGGAGGTTCTTTTCAGACGAATTCACTATTTGAAAATCTAACGAATGGACAGCACGAAGTAGTCGTAATCGATGCAAATGAATGCCTATCTATGACTACATTCAATATCTCGATTAATATGCTCACTGCTTCCGCATTTGAAGTCAACCCTATCTTATGTGCTGGAGACAGCAATGGTAGTATTAACGTCAATGCGGCAAATGGCGCACTTCCTTACACCTACAGTATAGATGGAAATAGCTTTCAGGCAGACCCTACTTTTGATGGACTATCTGCTGGGACTTACACCGTCACTGTAATAGATGCAGATGATTTTAGTACCACTGCTAGTGTAACGCTTTCAGAGCCTACAGCATTGAGCTTGAATACGGTAGTTGATCTAAACACCATTTCATTAATAGCGTCCGGGGGAACGGCACCATACGAGTACAGCATAGATGGCGGTACCTATCAGAATGAATCGCAGTTCAACAATCTTGCTGCTGATATGTATGCGTTATCTGTAAGAGATAATAACGGTTGTGTTACTACCCTGAGTGAAACTATTAGTTATGAAATGCTAGCGGGACAACTTAGTACAAGTTTAGAAATTGATTGTTCAGGAAATAGCAATGGAGTCATCGAGGCGCAAGCAATAGGAGGAGTAGCTCCCTACATGTATAGTTTGAATGGAGATGATTTTCAAGCGGCGTCCACTTTTACTGGCTTAAGTGCTAACACTTATACGGTAACTATTAGAGATAGTAATGGAGATGAAGCTACTACAAACTCTACAGTCCTTGCAGACCCAAATCCTATTATAATCGTACTTGCTCAAGATGAAAGTACCCTTACTGTAAATGCTACTGGCGGAACTGGAGATTTAAGTTACAGTCTAGATGGCATAGATTTTCAGTCTTCCAATATATTTGAAAACTTAGCCAACGGAGATTACACGGTATACGTAGCAGATCAAAACGCTTGTGAAGCTGAAGCTGACTTCACAGTATTAGTAAATGATCTAATCGCTATTTTGAGTTTATCGCAAGCAATCACCTGTCATGATGAAAGTGATGGCGTCATTGTAGTAGAAACTTCAGGTGGCACAAATCCCAAAGAGTACACCCTAGATGGCACAGATTTTCAAACCAGCAATTTCTTTGAAGGACTTGCTGCTGGAGAATATACAGTAACTGTCAGAGATGCAAATGGATTGACCACCACTACGGGAGTAGTCATATTAGAAAATCCTTTAGAAATTTCAATCAGTGTAGAAATCACAAATAATAGTGCTAATATTTTCGCTATTGGCGGGACCGGTACTTTAAGCTACAGTATAGACGGAAGTGACTATATGCCTGGAAGCAACTTCACTGATCTTAGTCCTGGCTCATATACTGCTTATGTACTCGATGCAAATAATTGTCCAAGTACAGAAGACTTTGAAATAACGTATACCATGCTAGAGGGAAGTGTAAGCTTGTCGGGCGAAAATCTATGTGCAGGAGACCAACTCGTTACTGCCACAGTAAGTGCAAGTGGAGGTACTGCGCCATACACGCTTTCCATCGATGGTCAGTCGTTTTCTACAAGCAATATATTTGACATGTTAGGAGCAGGTACCTATACGATAACTATTCAAGATGCGGATGGTGAGACATTTACCATTCCTAGTTTTGAAATTACTGACCCAAGCCCATTGAATCTTGCCTTACAAGTAAATGATAGCAGCGTAGAAATAGTTGCTCAAGGAGGAACAGCACCTTACCAATTCAGCATCAATGGTGTTGACTTTCAAGATCTCAACATATTTGACAATCTTGAAAATGGAGATTATACCGCTGTAGTATCAGATGCCAATGGGTGTCAAGCTATGCAAGAATTCAGCATCAATGTATTAGCACCACTTTCCCTAGAGACTGAAGTCACTGCCAATACTGTAGATTGTACCGCAGTCAACGCAGGTACGATTACCGCTACTGGAATTGGCGGTACGCCTCCTTATCTTTATAGTTTGAATGAAGGTCCATTTGAGTCGACTAATGTTTTCCCAGATCTTCCTGCGGGAGAATATAGAATCACTGTACAAGATGCTCTAATGAACACAGTATCCAACTTAGTTTTTCTTTCCATCCCAGATGTACTGAGCATGGATATCGTCATCACAGATAATAATATAGAAGTCAATGTGTCTGGAGGAACTCCTCCTTATCAATACAGTATAGATAACGGACAGACCTTCTCCAATATCCAAATATTTGAAGGACTAGCTGTCGGAGATTATGAGGTCGTTGTAGAGGACGCTAATGGTTGTACGGTAACAGAGATGATCAGCATCACTAGTGTTGCGGTATCTTATATCAATGAAAGTTTGATCTTCTACATTCAGCCAAATCCTGCACAAGGAAGCACACAACTATTGCTTGATGTGCAACCTACCGAAACTATAGAAATTAGTCTAGTAGATATCCTAGGTCGCACGGTACGCAACTATAACGATGTTACACAAAACAGTTCTAATAGTTACGAGCTAAATCTTGATGGTCTGATTCCTGGAACTTACTTAGTAAGAATTGAAATGGAAGGACAGATCGCAGCGAAAAGGCTGATAGTACAGTGATAGATAATTTTTAGATTATAGAATTAACAAAGGCTTTCTCGGATTCGAGAAAGCCTTTGTTGTTTTGAGTCAGTCGTATAAAAGCACTCAACTAAAAAATACCAAAATCAATCCCAACACCGCTGGCACTGTTTGTACAAAAATAATTTTTTTGTCTGCCGTCATAGCTCCGTAGATTCCAGCAACAGCAACACAAGCTAGAAAAAAATAAGCTACGTTCTTCTGCCAAATCGGATCGGCTATGATAAGTGACCAGATTAATCCAGCAGCTAAAAATCCGTTATACAAACCTTGATTGGCAGCCATAGATTTGGTGGGCTCAAAGAGATCCTTAGGAAATCCTCCAAAGATCTTAGGCCCCTTAGTCGTCCAGGCAAACATCTCAAACCAAAGAATGTAAATATGAATAAAAGCGACCAAGCCTATGACTATCTTAAATGCAATTTCCATTCTTTTGTTTTTAGGTGAATCTAAACTTAATCATTTTTTTTGAAACTCTGATACTATCGCGACAGGCCAAAGGCCTCAAAGCTCGACAAGCCGGAGGTGCGTAGAGGTGAGCGACTGCAGTGGTATCGCCGTTTTTCAGGCGATAAGAACGGAAGCCGCGACGCCGTCCCGCCTTTTCGCGGGACTGGCGGCACCCCCAAATAAAATAGACAATACCTCAAAAAAGTATTGTCTATTCTTAATAATAAATTGATAATTACCTTAATGCGCCTGCAACCAATTATCCCCCTGCCCTACTTCTACCAAAAGCGGCACTTTCAATCCCGGGATGGCATTGCTCATCTCCTCCTTGATAATAGGAATGATGATGTCCAGCTCCTCTTTGTGTGCATCAAAAACGAGTTCATCATGCACCTGCAAAATCATCTTTGACTTGAACTTTCGCTCCATAAATATCTTGTGGATATTGACCATAGCCAGCTTGATCAGATCTGCCGCTGTGCCTTGAATCGGGCTATTGACAGCGTTACGCTCTGCTGCCGAACGAATAATTCCGTTGCGAGAATTGATGTCTCTCAAATATCGGCGACGACCTTTGAGCGTTGTCACAAAACCATCCTTGCGTGCTGTCTCCACTATGTTGGTCATGTATCTGCTCAAGCCCTGAAACTCCTTGAAGTACTCCGTTATAATTTCGGATGCTTCTGTTCGTTTGATGTTGAGTTGACGAGCGAGATTGGTTGCACCCGCACCGTAAGTGATACTAAAGTTGACAGTCTTCGCACGATAGCGCTGCTCCTTGCTTACCTCCTCAAAAGGTACATCAAATACTTTTGCTGCGGTAGCCGTGTGGATATCTTGACCCTTGATGAATGCATCCATCATGGCTTCGTCCTTGCTAATCTCCGCTATCAAACGGAGCTCTACTTGAGAATAATCTGCTGCTAGTAGAATGAAATTTTCATCTCTAGGCACAAAAGCCTCTCGTATTTTAGCACCCTCTGGTGTACGGATCGGGATGTTTTGCAAGTTGGGATTATTGCTACTCAGTCTACCTGTTGCAGCGAGTGCCTGATTGAAAGAACTGTGCAATCGCCCTGTGCGTGGATTGACCAATTTGGGCAATGCGTCTACATAAGTGGACTTGAGTTTTGACATCCCTCGATACTTCAGTATCTCCGAGATAACCTCATGATCCTTGGCCAGCTCCGACAGTTTTTCCTCACTCGTCGAGTATACACCTGTAGCCGTTTTTTTCCAACGATACGGTATCTGGAGTCGATCAAAGAGCACCTCTCCTACCTGCTTGGGCGAAGCAATATTGAACTCCACTCCTGCTTTATCGTAAATTCCTTTTTTCAAATCAGCGACCGTTTTCTCCAGCTCTATACTATACTCTGCTAGATAATCCTCTGCTAGATTCACCCCATTATATTCTAATTGTACGAGCGCCTTGATCATTGGCTCCTCCATCTCATCATAGAGCGACTGCAAGCCATCTTTCTCCAACATGGGAAAAAGCTTTTCATACAATTGATAAGTCACGTCTGCATCTTCAGCAGCATAGTCTACCACTTTTTCAACTTCTATGTCGCGCATATTGAGCTGATTCTTACCCTTCTTACCGATGATCTTTTCGATGCTGATAGATTGGTATCCAAGCATCGTTTCGCTGAGGTAATTCATATTATGCCTCAAGTCTGGCTCCAGTAAATAATGCGCAATCATCGTATCCAAAAACTTACCCTGCACCTCTATTCCATACCACTTGAGAATGATCGCATCGTACTTCATATTTTGCGCAATCTTGGCAATCTTCTCATCTTCAAACACAGCACGAAAAGTTTCCAATACTTTTTTTACTTCATCTTGGTCAGCGGTAAATGGTACATAGTAAGCTTCATGTGCCTTTACTGCAAATGACATTCCCACCAGTTCTGCCTCATTGGGATCTATACCCGTTGTCTCTGTATCGAAAGCAAATTGTTTTACTGCGCTTAGTTTCTTGACGAGCTCTTTATGCTTTTCTTCCGTATCCATGAGATGATATTCATGGTCTACATTATCCACATTTTTATCGGCGATGGAGTGTGCTGCTGGGCCAGTACTTTTTGGCCGAGACATGGCAGAGGTTCCTTTAGCAATCGGTGCGCTATCCCCAAAAAGAGAACCCTGTACAGGCCCTTGGTTTGCACTTGCTGTAGCAGGTGTCGTCACCATGATATCATCACTGCCCAATATTTGATTGGCCATAGTTCGGAATTCTAGCTCCTTGAATAACTCAGCTAAGACTTCTTTATTTGGTTGTTCGATAATGAACTTCTCTGCATCAAATTGGATCGGCACATTGACATCTATCGTCGCCAATGTTTTGGACAGTCTCCCTTGATCCGCAAATTGCTCTACCTTTTCTTTTTGCTTTCCTTTGAGCTTATCCGTATTTTCCAGTATGCCTTCGAGAGAGCCATACAGCTTGAGCAACTTGGACGCCGTCTTTGGGCCTATACCAGGTATCCCAGGTATATTATCCGAAGCATCTCCCTGTAGTCCGAGTACATCTATGACTTGCTCTACTCGATCGATGTCCCATTTTTCACAGATGTCTTTCACACCCCATACATCTACCCCATTTCCTTGGCGGGATGGTTTATACATGAAAATATTTTCACTGACCAGTTGGCCATAATCTTTATCCGGCGTCACCATATACACTGTGAAGCCCTCCTTCTCTGCTTGCTTAGCGATAGTCCCGATCACATCATCCGCCTCAAAGCCCGCCAATTCGATAATCGGTATATTGAATCCTCTAATGATCTTTTTGATGTATGGCAGTGCTGTCGAGATATCTTCTGGCTGCGCTTCTCGATTGGCCTTATACTCCTTGTACATTTCATGTCTGAAAGTCGGTCCAGATAAATCGAATGATACCGCGATATGTGTTGGCTTTTCATTGCGCATCATATCCCACATGGTCCGCGTAAATCCAGTTACTGCGGACGTATTCATGCCCTTGGAGTTGATCAAGGGACGTGTGATGAATGCATAATGTGCCCGATATACCAAGGCGTGTCCATCCAGTAAAAACAATTTCTTCTCAGCCATAAACAACAAATTTTATATGGGCACAAGGTAGGATT
>CALJVI010000310.1 GCA_937974575.1 uncultured Saprospiraceae bacterium
TTCTGGGATGGTACATTTAGAGGTGCAGAATTAAATCCAGGAGTATATGTTTACTATGTCGAAGTATTCTGCTTAGATGATAACATGTTCCTCAAGAAAGGAAACGTAACGATAATAAAGTAAGACTGATAATCTACTGAAGTAGACAAAAGATATATTAGCTTAAACAAGTATTACATATTGTGTCGATTAATTAAAGCATGATCGAGGAGAGAAATTTTATTTCCTTTTCATTTGCCTGGTCTCGTTCTCCTTCATTGGAAAACTAAGATCAGGCAAAGCATTCATGCTAGAGGTAAGTGAGTTTCATGATTTGGAGGCTCCCACTATACTATGCTGCGTCTAAGGACTTGCCTAGTATGTGGTCAGGCTGTCCGTTCCTATCGCATAAAAAAAATGCGATACCACTTCCATCCTTAGCCCCTACGCGCCTGCGGCTTTGTCGAGCTTCGGCTATCCGCCTACGCGATATGATCGTGATGCGAAAGCATTGTTAAATTTGTACGAAAAAATTGTCATTTCTTATATTTGAAGAATTATGGAATTTTTAGCACGGTAATTGCATTTAAGTATATAGTAAGCCATTATCAAAGGCCTACTTATAATAATCTCCCCACTCCCCCCTTATTAGATAGTACATATATTGCCCTTTGCAGGAGCGCAATTATATATCTTAATCCCATGGATCAAGTACCTACTATCGGACATTACAATGAGAGAAAAGAGATGATCTATACCTAGATCAAAATAAACAATCCCCCCGATTGAGAATTTGTAAACTATTACACAATGAGAATTATTTTTATTCTGTTGGGGGTTATTACGATGTGTAGTGCCTTTGGACAAGATGTGCATTTATCCCACATCCATGCTTCACCCACTTATCTTAACCCAGCCATGAACGGTATGATTCATAATGGTATGGCAAGGGTTATTGTCAATTCCAAAAGTCAATGGAATACGGTCACCAATGGGTACAAGACTGGTGTTGCTTCGGCTGACATGAAAATATATGGCAATAAAGGAAATGTCGTAGGTGTTGGACTAAATTTAATGGCGGATCAAGCTGGAGACTTGGATTTCACAACCGTCAAAACAGGAATGGCATTATCTATATTACGATCCTTAGACTATCGTGATCAAAATGTAATTTCAATTGGTGCTGAAGCCAATTTTTTCTCTACTCGTTTTGATGTATCCAAGATGGTAGGTTTTGAAGAAGAGCCACTTATCCAGATAGGAATACCCAACGAATCAAAATACTTTTCCTATTCGGTGGGTATGGGCTGGTTCCATAATCCTGATAAGGACAAGTCGGTATATGTCGGTGCTGCATTGTCGCACTTCAATCAACCAGATGTAACCTTTACAAAAGGCCTGGCGCAAGAGGGCGTTTTAACTACTGATTTCGATGCATATAATTTGTATACCAAGTTGGTATTCCACGCTGGAGGTTCTTTCAAAATAAGTAGAAATTTCAAAGTTCTACCTAGTGCTATATTTAGTGATCAAGGCCCACATCAAGAAATACTATTTGGTGGATTTTTGAAGTATGCCAATAAAGCATCTGGGCCAAACCCGATAGCTGTATACGCAGGAGCTTGGCTGAGAGGATACTTGGAAGGAGACGTGAAGGGATCCGATGCAGCTGTCATTACCTTGAGAGCAGATATTTATAAAACGTACTTTGCGCTTTCGTATGATTTCAATATCTCCTCATGGAAGAGAGCAAGTAGAGGAGCTGGTGGTGTAGAACTTTCCGTCATACATGTTCTCGACCTAGATAAATACAGCAAGAAAATAGAAGATGTATACTGTCCTGGGCTATAACTAGAGCATATACTTAAGATAATAATAGATAGATTAAAAGCATATTACCAAAACTTAAAAATGGGTTCACTTTTCATAGTGAGCTCATTTTTTTTTGATATAGACCCATCTATTCTTCTTGCCTTTGTCATTCACCTACCACACCATTTATCTACCAATGAGTAGGCAAGTGTATAGGGCACTTCTATAAACTGTCTCTTGAGTTGAAAGCAGAATAGAATGGATTTAGACGAGGCGTGAGAAAGCCCGCCAGGATGATATAGTCGGACAGGAAGTTTAGCCAAGCGACTGACGAACAACGAAGTATAAATGACTGTTGCGTAGCAACTTTGATCTTGAAGATCAAAATAAGGAAGGAAACAAGGCAAGCTTGCATTGTCAAGTAGGAACTATATAAAGATCATCTTTTCTGTTCAGTCAAGAATATAGTTAATAGAGGTGCCCTATAGTCAGAAAAACAAATAGTCGCGGAAGCGTATAGCTGGAGCTCGACAAGCCATAGGTCCAGACTGGAGTGAAACGGAATGTCTGGACGGCGCGTAGAGGCAAGGGATAGAAGTGGTATCTATAAATAAGTCGACCTTAAGGAGACTTATTTTATAGATAGGAACGGAAAGCCCGACCACGCCGCTAGGCTGTGGATGACCCCAAAAATCAATAAAACCAGCTGATCAGGGCCTTTTTCTGGAATCTCTCGTGCAAAATTTGATATAATATTAGAAAGGATGGGGTCTTTGGTAGAAAATCAACCTTGATATGTCTGGAATCTTGTACTTTTGGGAGGTGGAAAAAATCTATAATTTTAAAATTAAATTTACCTTATGATCAGACGTATATTAATGGCCTGCTCTGTTGTGGCTTTGGTGGGATGTACCCCAAAGATCTCTACTCCTGTAGTGAAAACGGACAGCATGCCTCAAAAAGAAGAAGTAAAACCAGAGATGGAATCCATACCAGGAATGTCAAAAATCAAACCCGGTATTGACATCATAAATATGGACAGATCTGTAAGTCCAAAAGAAGACTTTTATCAATATGCTAATGGCGGTTGGATGGCAAAGACCGAAATCCCAGCTGATGAATCTAGATGGGGTGGATTTAGCGAACTAGGTGATAATAATAATAAAATGGTGCTTGCCTTAGTAGACAAAGCACTTAAGATGAAAAACGTCGATGCAAATAGTGATGAAGGAAAAGTGGTCAACTTTTTTAACACTGCTATGGATATGGATAAGAGAAATGCACAAGGTATCTCCGTTATCCAACCGTTTCTAGATAAAGTAAAGGCAATAAAAAACACAGACCAAGTCCTTGACTTCATCATCGAACATGAACCTTACTTTGGAAGCTTTTTTGGAGTGTACGTATACTCTAATCCAAAGAATAGTAATATGAATTCACTATTCCTCGGAGGCGGTACACTGGGTCTTCCAGACAGAGACTACTACATGAACCAAGATGAAGACTCTCAAGAAAAGCGTAACCAATACCTAGATTTTGCTTCTAGCATGATCCAAATGTTGGGCCTAAATGAAGATCTAGCTATGACGCAAGCAAAGCGTATCCTCAAGTTGGAAACTCGTCTTGCCAAGGCTATGCTTCCAAAAGAAGAAAGAAGAAATCCGTTGAATACCTATAATCCAATGGCGCTAGATAAGCTCCAAGAAATAGCTCCTAACTTAAACTGGCAAAAATACTTTGACGGAATTGGCGCAAAGGGATATACGGAGGTAATCGTATCGCAACCTAAATACATCACGGAAGTAAGTGAAATCATTAAGTCCGAAAGTCTAGGTACTATCAAAGAATACATCAGATGGTGTATCCTCAATGACGCTGCTGGATCTATGAGTGAAGCTGCCAATGATGTCAACTTTGATTTTTAT
This sequence comes from uncultured Saprospiraceae bacterium, assembly GCA_937974575.1. GTDB lineage: Bacteria > Bacteroidota > Bacteroidia > Chitinophagales > Saprospiraceae > JALZVN01. The sequence goes on from CALJVI010000310.1 coordinate 3,717, forward strand.
GGTAGAAAGCTACGTGGTCAGGAAGAGCAAAAGCCTCTAAATGAGCGTGTACTCAGAACGACTAGTGGTGTACTTGGTGAAGCTCTTGGAAAGTTATATGTAAAAGAATACTTCCCGCCAGAAGCAAAAGCAATCGCTGTACAAATGGTTGAAGATTTGCGCACAGCATATGCAAATAGAATTAATGCCTTGCCTTGGATGTCTGCGGAAACTAAAGTAAAAGCTATCGAAAAACTGAATACTTTCAGAATCAAAATAGGCTACCCTGATAAGTGGAAAGACTATAGTGCGCTAAAAGTCCAAACCTATGCTGAAGGCGGATCATACTACGGTAACTTGCTGAATGCCAGGAAGTGGGGTTTTGACAAGAACATAACCAAAATTGGAAAAGAAGTAGATAAAGACGAGTGGTTTATGTCTCCACAAACAGTGAATGCATACTATAATCCACCCTACAATGAGATCGTATTCCCAGCTGCTATACTTCAAGCACCTTTCTTTGATTTTAAGGCAGATCCTGCTTGTAACTTTGGAGGAATAGGTGGTGTAATCGGTCACGAATTTTCGCATGGATTTGATGATCAAGGTGCAAAGTATGATGCTGAAGGAAACCTCAATAACTGGTGGACAGATGAAGACTTAGCTGCTTTTGAAAAAAGAGGAAATGCGCTTGTAGAACAATACAACAAGTATGAGCCACTGCCAGGTGTATTCGTAAATGGTAAATTTACCCTTGGTGAAAACATTGGTGACCTTGGTGGTATAAATGCTGCATATGATGCACTACAAATCTATGAGGCAAGAGAAGGTGAAACTGGAAAGCTAGATGGTCTATCTCAAGACGAGAGATTTTTCATCAACTGGGCTACTATCTGGAGAACTAAGATGCGTGACGAAGCTATGAAAAATAGAATCAAAACGGATCCTCACTCTCCTGGTCAATATAGAGCTACTGGACCCATCATCAATATGGAAATCTTCTATCAGACTTTCGATATTAAGCCTGGTGATCCAATGTACAAAGCTCCAGAAGATCGTGTAATTATCTGGTAAAATTATATTTATTAGATCTGCAAAAAAGCGACTACTCATAGGATGAGTAGTCGCTTTTTTTATGGAAGATAAGTAATAGCTAATCTCGATTATCCTATACGCCTGATGAGTTCTTCTTTGTTATTTCTTACATTCCCAATAGCAGCGTCTACTTGATAAAAATCTATTTCATTTGATTCAAGCGGCCTTATACTATCTAGGGCCTCTATTGGAGGTAGGCTTAAATCCAGCCAGCCGTCCTCTTCTCCTGGGAGAATGAGTGCCGGCATCCGATCATGAATATGGGCTATTTTTTCGATTGGCTTTTGAGTGATTAAAGTAAAACTCAAGATCGATTCGCCTGTTGGGGAGTGCCATTTTTCCCAAAGACCCGCAATCAAAAATAATTCAAAATTGGGTAGGCCGATTCGATATGGAATCTTTGTACCGTCTGCATTTCGCTTCCATTCATAAAACCCATCAAAGGGGACTACACAGCGTTGGTTTACTGCTGCCTTCTTGTAGGCATTCTTTTCCAAGATTGTCTCTTTGCGAGCATTGATCATCTTGTACCCTATCTTTTTATCCTTTGCCCAATGTGGAATCAGGCCCCACCGCATACAATCAAAGTGATCTGATCCTGCCTTGATCACGGGCATATGGTGAGAAGGAGCTACATTATAATTAGGTAGTGGATTGTATCGTTCCAGATCTTCTGAATAGAAGTCCTTACCAAATTTGAGTTCTAGTTGCTTTTCATTGATAGTAAGAGAACCACGTCCGCACATAGGCTTCAAGTTTACATTTTCCGAAAGATAAATAATTTCATCTAGACGATATTTTCGACAAGGAAGTATTAGACGTATTATAATAAAATATACTATAACAGAATGAGCTGCACAAGCCAATAGATGTGACCTCTTGACTCAATATTGTTATTTATTAAATGTCACATATTAATTGGGCTTAGGCCCATTTGAACCTCTTTGGCACGGATTTGACATATATAATAAAAGATACTAATAAGTACTAAATGACCGAAAAGGAACTCATATCAACATTAGAAAGCATGAACAATGTGACCCACCAGTTGGAGAAGCACTACGAGTTTTTGCTTGTCTGCAAATCTGATGATAAAGAGGCCATGGTCAATCTGTACAATACTCGCCATAAGCTCAATAGTATCCTCAAAAATCTATACGAAGCTGAAAAACAGCTGATAGAGTACTCTTTTGAGTTAAATGTAGAGTAAAAACTCCTCCATTCTAGTATATAATGTTCGTGGTAAGTATCTTCGCAAGAAAATACGGATATGTCTAAAATTACCTTTTCTTTCATAATGCTATTGTTCATCGGTCTTTGCTCTTGTGATAAGGGAGAACAAATCCTGAAAAACGATATTAGAGATATAGAAGAATATCTATCTGATAACAATATAGATGCTCAACGTGAAGGTGATTTATTCTACGTGATAGAAGAGGAAGGCAATGGTAATTTTCCTAGTTTGAACAGTACAGTCAAAGTAGACTACCATGGATATTTCATAGAAGGTGGGGTGTTCGATTCTTCTATAGATCGAGGTACACCTGCAGAATTTGCTTTATCAGATGTAATCAGAGGATGGAGAGAAGGTATTCCTTTATTTTCAAAAGGCGCTAAAGGCAAGCTATTTTTACCCAGTCATCTTGCTTACGGAGAAAGAGGATCTAATGGTATACCTAGTAATACCCCATTAATTTTTGATATCCACTTGATTGACTTTTAAGGGTCGTAGTTATTCTTCAATCAAAAAAAAGCTGCCTCTTACACCTGTAAATTTAAACTTGCTTTGACTTGCACTACCTCCATCATAAGTCAGGTGGATAGTACGTGCCTCTTTGCGCTCATCTGTCACTACCCTTTCGACATTGCTTACGGTCTTGGGCACGCTAAACTGTGATTCCTCTACCTCTGCCTCTAGCGTAAAAGATAGGTTGGTAATATTGAGATCCACCGTTGAGGACACTTCATCAATAATCACCTTCTTGATATTTTCATCAAACTCTTCTACCATAAGAGAGCTGTTTTTTAAATCTAGATCAATTTCTTTTACAGCCAATTCTATACTTATGTCTGCATTAGAGGCACTTCCTTTAATGGAGTGAATCTCATCAATATCCAATTCTCCTCCCAATAACTTTACATTTGCAAAATCTACTTCATCTATCTTTGTATCGCACTGCTGAATGTCTAATATTGCGTACTCAGCAGACTTTAGTCGTATGCCGTAATTCCTGCCATCTATTTCCACTTTCTTCACCTTGCGGCCTATCAGGCGCCCTGTCTTTAGCTTTAGATGGAGGTCTCCAGTCATATCCTCTAGGCGTAGGTCTCCATAATCCAAATTGATGTCTATATCGCTAGAAGTTTGTTCGATCATGATATTACCAAATCGATTGGCAATCTCCATCTCCAGACCATTAGGAAAGTTGATTTGATAATCTATGGTCAGTTCATTAGAGTTGAAGGGATCCAATTTTCCTAGATAGCTTTTGATAAAGCTTGCATTATCAGCGAAGCTGGTTTCTACCTCTACTGTATTGCCAAAAACCACTTTGTCAATAATCACAGAATTGAGAATTCTGTCTACTGATTCTTGCTTTCTACTACTAATGCGTATGGTAGTCTTGATCCCGATACTATCTTTTTCCCAAGTTTCAAAAGTCAGATCTCCATATTTATTGTTGATCATAAACTTAGTGTCTTCGTTAGCAACAAAGGACATGTACTTTTCTTCTACACTTTCGTATTGCGCTAATGTCTGCAAGGGAGCAAGCAGGAAGCCAAAGGCGATAAAACTATATGCTAATATTTCTTTCATGCTTATTTGTATTTTGATCTGCCGAACGGTTTAATAACTTTTCCATGATATCCAATCGTTCTCGATAATTATTGATGATGGCTTGAATGATTTGAACATTGTTGATATTGCTTTCAAGTTCTTTCTCCAATTCAAGAGATTCATTTTCTAGATTCTGCAAGTAATTGATTATTTCCTTTTTCTGTTGTGCTGAAAGTGATGCTGAATTTTTGACTTGCATCACTCTAGCATTAACCAGTTTTTGGTAATGAGCATCTATTTCCATAACCTCAAGAGGCTTTTGGTGTACAGCTATATTAGTACCGCTATTTGTACTATTTAGCCAAAAAAAGCCCGTCCCGATAGCCAAAAAAAGACTAGCTGCAACTGCCCATTTCTTCCAGTCTAACTTCCTTACCACAGCTTGCTTACGCGGGGCAATGTCTTTGTTGATGGCATCCCACAAGGCATCCTTGTTATCAAGTTTGTGCTTGAGTTCTTCCTTATTGTTTCGTATGAATTGTTCTAAAGGATCCATCAGTAATTTTTTAATATTTCTTGTAGCTTTTTTCTTGCGCGGCTATACTGTGTCTTTGAGGTAGAAACAGAAACATTCAGGATATCTGCTATTTCTGTATGGTCGTACCCTTCTATCAAATACAGGGTCAATACTATTCTGTAGCCATTAGGAAGATCTGCTATACCCTTCTTTACTTCTTCTATTGTATAAGGATATTTCTCTTCTTTTGGCTGCACTATTATGGGCTCTTCTGCTTTTAGATCCGGCTGCTCTGTAAAGTGAACTTTTTTGCTTTTCAGCAAATTGATAGTGTTGTTGATCACTATTCTCTTAAGCCAAGCACCAAAAGTACTGCTATAGTTAAAGTCTTCTATATGGTTGAAAGCCTTCGCAAAACTTACTTGCAATACATCTTCTGCATCATGGTGATTGTTGAGCATATTAAAGCTTACATTATACATCGCGTCAGCATATTTATTGTACAGCTTATACTGAGATATACTTATCCCCTGCTTACATTGTTCAATAAGCTCAGCATGTACCTTGGTGTTAAAGCTGTTTTCCAATTGTAGTTTGTCGTCCCTTGTTTATAATCTAATGCGTTCTTCATCATTTTCCACCTCCTTTACTTTCTTTTGTCCAAACCACCCAAAGACAAGGCCTATCTGTCCGGTAAGTCCATTCAGAGCATTGCTATCAAAATTGGGTCTATCAATGTTCCCGATATATCTATACCCTAGGTGAGTGTTTAACTTAAAAAATTTAGATATATTTATTTCAATACCTGCACTGGGATGTGCTACGAATACAGGTTCATAATCGCTTTCAAAATCATCAAACAATATTACCGGTGGATCAAGCTGATCAAGACGCAATGCTCCAAGTCCAAGCTTTGCTCTAAGATCAAAGTGCACTAACTTTTCTGGTTTGATAATGGTACCAAACATTAAGCCTGCTGCTCCAAAGTCAGGTTCATAACAATCTATATCTTCTAAAATTCCACCTTTTCCATTAAAGAGCATTGCTTCTGAAAAGGCACCGATATAAAATCTCTGATTTAATATAGCTGCTATACTTGCGCTTTGATTAAAAGCCGGATTTCCATCAAAATTAGAAACCATAGGTTCAATACTAAGAAATCCAGATACTTGCTGATTCTTTTTCAATAATACATCTTGGCCATATACGCTACTAATGCTCAAGAGCAAGGCAAGTAAGCTAAAGAAAGTAAAGTTGAGTTTCATGACTTCGTTTTAATGTGGTTTGTAAATTTAAATCTTGTTCCTCCTAAATACAAGACAAAGTTGAAAGGGTTGCACTAATTGAATAAATCCGTATTATTATCTACAAATCACACCTATTGTACTGGTTAACAGCACTATAGAAAGTCGACTTAGTCGATTTAAAGATGTGAAGTTTTAAAACCAAAATATTATTTCTTTTAAAATTCCGCCCAACAGTTTTATATATTTTACGTATTAGTACTTTTAGGTAGACAAACTAATAACGAAGATGAATAAGAATAACTATGTAGCCATTATGGCTGGAGGTATTGGAAGTAGATTTTGGCCTGCAAGCAGAGTCAATAGGCCAAAGCAGTTTTTGGATATCATGGGGACTGGTAAATCTCTTATCCAGCAGACCGCTGATCGATTTCTAAATCTCTGCCCGAAGGAAAACATCTTCATAGTAACCAATGCGATCTACAAAGATCTGGTAAAGGAACATCTTCCTTATATCACAGACAATCAAATCCTGTGTGAACCTTCTAGAAATAACACAGCACCATGTGTAGCCTATACCGCTCTTAAGCTGGCCTCACTCAACCCGGATGCAAATCTAGTAGTTGCACCATCTGATCATATCATCCTCAAGGAGGATGCATTTATCAAAGCCTTGGAAAAAGGATTAGAATTTACTGCCGCTAATGACGCACTGCTCACACTCGGTATATCTCCTACACGACCCGACACAGGATATGGGTATATAAAGTATGCAGGAGATCACCAAGACGGAGTACATAAGGTCGAGCGCTTTACAGAGAAACCTGACTTTGATACAGCCAAGACATTTGTCACTTCTGGGCAATACCTTTGGAATGCGGGTATTTTCTTATGGAGAGTCAAGAGTTTGATCAGTGCCTTTGAAGAGAATGCACCAGAGATAATGGAGATTCTTGCCGCAGGGAAAGAATTTTACAACACTGACCAAGAGCAAGACTTTATCAATAAGGCATACCCCACTACACCTAGCATATCTATTGATTATGCCATTATGGAAAAAGCCAAAAATGTATATACCATACCTTCCGAATTTGGTTGGTCGGATCTAGGTACCTGGGCTTCATTACATGCTGAGTCTGATAAAGACGAAACAGACAATAGTACCAATTCTGAAAATGCATTATTCTTCGACAGTAAAAACACTATGGTTCGCCTGCCAAAAAATAAGTTGGCAGTGATCAGTGGAATGGAAGACTACATCATCGTAGATGAGGATGATGTGCTTCTCATCTTTCCAAAATCGAAAGAGCAAGAAATTAAGAAAATTACTGGCTTGATTAAGGAAAAGAAAGGCGATAAGTATATCTAGATTTTAAGTAGGTACCAAACTCCCAAGACAACAGGAAAAGGGTTTTCTCGTGGTTTTTTTTAGGCGCCCATTTCAGGCTATCCGGTTTATTCCAGTCTACCTATAGTGGTTCAGGTAAAATGGATCCGTGCATCTCAGCTCGTACCTCTCTGAGCTACCCGTATCCATACCTTCACACACTAGAGTTAGACTTCCATGCTCCCTCCTATCCTGGGTCGAAAAAAATCATAATAGCTGAACTTAATGGCATAATTTGTATTTTGGGGAAAGGTATTTCATTCAACACTAAAATTAAACGCTTATGGACGGGCACAGCACTCATACCGCTCACCCAAAATGGAATGATAAAGAATTTATCGCCTTCCTACTTTTGTACTCTGCTATGGCTGATAATGTCATCACCCCAGAAGAAAAGGCTATGATATTAAAAAAAGTAAGTGAAAAGGTATACCACCAAATTTTAGAAGAGTTACAATCAAAGACAGATGATGAGATCAAGCAGATCCTATTGAGTTATAAAGGCTGGTACTTCCCTACAATAGTGCAGAAGCAAGAACTATTGCATCTCGCAAAAAAGGAATTTTATGCCGATAACGATTTCAGTGAAGTAGAGATAGAACTTTACAATACGCTGAAAAGCATAATGTAAGAGTGGTATTTGTTATTTACGGAAAGGAATTTCTACATCATAACTTGAGTAGCCAGCAAATACACCGTATCCATTTTCAATATTGTTTGAGATATTATTCGTCTGAACAAAGAACGGATTATTGCCTGCTTGAGATTGTCTAAATCCTTCAACAAAATATCTATGGTAATCTTCAGAAACAGACCTAAGCTGCACTTTGATTTCAGTTGGAAAGTCTTCTTCATGAATACTAAATGCAATATCGAAGTTCAATTCCTTTTTCTGCCCATTAAATTCTTTATCATTAAAATGGGCTCCAAAAAACACGGGACTATTCTCAACATTAATAATTGTCGCATCAGCACCCAATTGATCTGTCAACACATCTTCTTCAATATGGACTGAATACCAACCTATTCCAGGATAAAATAACCATACAAGCAGGTGATAGTGATTTTGTGTATTGAAGTTATCTTCAATATCAATTGAAGCTTTAGTAAAATATCTTGTAAAATCTGGCGCTTGATTTTCTTTCGATTTTTTAAACGCACTCAATTCTACTTCAATTTCAGTAACAGCAGGAACAAAACTTTTAGCAATCACTGTTGGAAAATTTTCATGCTCTACTTTTAGCTCATAAGTATATCCATCTTGAGGAAGAATATTATCGGTTCTATAAGCTATTTGGTTGGAACCATCTTTATGAAAAGACAGCCTTTCAGAAATGGATTGTGTAGACTCTCCCATTTGCTCAGAAGTAATCGTCACGGTAGCATCTTCCAAGTATTGAGATTCTGAATCATCTAGAATAGATTGTGTAGATGAAACCTGCACTTGAAAACTATTACCTGTGAAAATATCATTTGGAGAGAAAAGACTATAAACTGCAAGGCTCTGATTCTCATCATTAAAGTCAAGTTCAATTTCCTTTTCACAAGAATAGAAAGTGATCATACAAATGAAAAGATAATATGGTAGTTTGAGCTTTAACATTAAAAATTTTGCAAGTTTATGTCGTCAATAGTCAAAGTTACTGAAAATTGGGACAAAATGCCACTTAAATCTTGTGATTATCCCTTTTAACATATTAATATATACGTGTCCAAACTACACTAAGATTCTTTAAAATGAAATAGAATATCTGACAGAAGGCGTTATAGGTAGTAAACTGACAGAAACAAACTGGAACTTGGTCCTTTCTGCAGGATCTCTTCTTAACTTATAATAAATCGGATTAGTACTGTTATATACATTATAGATCCCAATAGTGAGATCATGCTTTAATTTTTCACCCTTGAGTGTATAATTGACTCCAATATCTAGCCTTTGATTAGGCGTCAATCTTTGCGCATTCTTTTTTGAAAAGATAAAGGATGTCGATGGCGGAGCCCCAATAAATGGAGACTGTACTCCATATTTGCTTGTAGCTATGGTCAGATTTATTCCCGAATTATAAATCCAGTTTATATTTGCGCTCCACTTGTTATTAAACTTATACTCCCCACCCACTCTAAACACATGTGTTAAATCAAACCTATATGGAAACGATTGGCCATTATTTATCTCATCAAACTGTCTATCCGTTTTGGAAAGGGTATAATTCAATTGTGCATTGAAGCGATCCCCTGTTTTGTAAATATCCAATTCTACACCTTTACTTGTCCCCTTACCCTGCGTTACTTTTGATTCATAATTTAGAGCATTCAATATATTGGTAGAGTCGCCTTCCAAAAATTCAATTAAATTATCCAATTCTTTATAGTAGGCGTTAGCCTTGATAACAAGATTTTTTTTCAAATTCAGCTGCGTCCCTATCTGCACCAGCCTTGCTGTTTCTGGTGCTACATTTTCTGTCGATGGTACCCAGATATCACCAGGTAAACCAATATCTGATTTTGTCAATAAATGCATATACTGTATCATTTCTAAGTAAGATGCAGAGAAAGACACTGCATCAGACATTTGGTAATCCAAACTTATCCGAGGAAGAATAGAACTATGATTATAATCTTCATATTCCCAATAACGAGCATGTAGACCTAGAGTAAGGTACAACTCCCTACTCAAGGATATGCCCGATTCATAATAAGCAAAAGCCTCATTGGAATAAATCGGGATTAATTGCAAAGAATCTTGAATAGACAAATCCAAAGAATCTACATCAATACTGGGTATGTCTTCTAGCTTAGTACCAAATTGACTTGAGCCTGGATTTAACTTATGCTGTATAAATCCACCACCGAGCTTAAAGTTTAATCTATCTGATTGCAAAAACTCAAGATCTGTCCTCACCCCTAAATCCCTAACCTCAGAGCTAAATTTCCTTTCTACATAAACCAAATCATTACGTCCAATATCGTACTCCCCTATGGATCTAAATATAGTAGAAGACAAAAAATTGAACTTCGAAAGATAAGCTGTGGTATTGGCAAACACTCGATCCCCAAACAAATGATTCCATCTAAAAGAAGCGACTTTATTACCCCAATTCAAGGATTCCGTATTACTATCACTAAATGTACCAGTTAATAATTCGCCATTAATATTTGGAAAAGAATCTCTAAATTCCGGCTGCTGTTTTTCATTAAAAAAATCATCCTTTCCTTCATAATAACTCAAAAAGAAACGATCACTTTTACCAATCCTAAAATTGGTTTTAGCATTCAAGTCATGGAAAAAATAATTGGAAAACCCATCTATACTATCTCTTTCGGCCACAATGCGTGTGATCTTGGGCAAATACAAATCTGTAAGAGAACGTCTGTAGGAGATAAAAAAGGAGGCATTATTCTTAATGATAGGCCCTTCTAAGGATGCCTTTGCAGTTAGTAATCCAAGTGTGAGCCCACCTTGATATTTTTGATTATTGCCTTCTTTAGTCTGTACATCCAAAACCGAAGAAAGTCGACCACCATATTTTGCTGGAAAATTACCCTTATAGACTTTTGCACTTCGAGTAGCATCGGTATTGAAAACAGATATGATTCCGATGGCATGCTCAGGTCTATAAATAGGTGCACCATCAAGTATGATGAGATTTTGATCTAGGTTGCCACCTCTCACATGCAGACCTCCGATTCCATCCGCTCCAGAATTGATCCCACTCAATTGGTACGCAGCCTGAAATAAATCCGATTCTCCTCCTATCCCCGTTATATTCTTAAGTGCGGTTTGATCTAACCTATCTACCCCTGAAGTGGGCCGTCTTAAAAAATCTTCAGTAGCATTATCTGCAGTAACGACAATCTCTTCAAAATATGAGGGCACCAACTTTATGATTAAATCTTGGCTAGCCGCTCTATTTATTAAAAACTTTTGTGTTTCATAACCGAGGTACGAAATGAATATACTATCCACATTGGGCACTCCGTAAAAGTTGAAATATCCATACTCATTACTATCCGTCCCATAGGCATTGTTAGGATTATAGATATTAGCTCCTATGAGACGTTCACCAGTATCGGTATCTTCTATATAGCCATTGATGTTTATCGTCTCTATCTGGCTCGTATTCTCTCTAAACAGGATAACCTGATTAGAGACCAACTTAGAAGAAATATTGGTATCCTTGAGAATGGATTTTAAAACTTGCTTTACCGTTTGTTCTTCAGCATCAATACTTACAAGTTTATCTGAAGGGAGGATAGAGTTGCTGAAAGCGATATTAATCTTTGTCTCTGCACTCAGCTTGATAATTGCATCCTCTATACTTAGCTCCTCTGCGACATAGCTGATCTTCTTGTTGATAGCACTTTGACCATTAGCGGTGTAAAAAAAGAATAATATAGAAAGTGCGGTAATTATCAGTCGCATATTGAAATTGGGTTCATACTATAATATACGTAGAACCTACCGGAAAGAATCCAATAAAGTGCAAAAACTTAAGAAGTAAACTTGAAATTGATTTGTTCTGTCTAGAACGGTACATTAATCACACTTTCCGCCCATAAGCTGGTAACCAGTACTACCCTGCTTCACGATCTGAAAGTCAAAAACTGCCGATAAGGTTTCTAATACCTCTTCTGCATTTGCATCATTAAATAATGAAGTGTATTTACACTCCAGTAATGACTGATTATCCAATACAATATTGATATCAAAGTGAGACTCTATTTCTGCGATTGCCTGACTTAGTGCTACATTTTCAAATCGCAATTTATCCGTCAACCACGATGTAGCATTCATCCTCCCAGCTCCATCCTTAGTCAATGCTTTCGTATTTCTGTTGTACCGAGCGGACTCCCCTTCTGTAAGTAGCACTTTTGTGTTAGTAGTAAGAGAAGAAACTTTTACTTTACCTTCAGATACATATACACCAATATTATCCAGCTTAGCCTTATTATTGATGTTGAACTCTGTACCAATAACTTCTACTTCTATCCCATTTGCTTTTACTGTAAATGGTTGATCGTCATTGTTCGTAACGTCAAAGTAAGCTTCACCTTCAAGACGCATGTCTCGAAGCTCGGTTCCGAAATCTTCAGAAAGTGTCAAGGTGGAGTGCTTATTTAGTGTCACCTCTGAGCCATCTATAAGTGTTATAATCTGAGTATCCTCACCAGTAGTATAGACCATCTGATTGGAATCCTGCCCTAAAAAGGTATATGCTAGAGTACCCAAACCTATTAAAAACATCGCAGCCGCAGCATATCGTTGCCAATTGAAAACTCTTGCCTTTTGTACTGGTTGTATTTTATGAACGGTGGCTTCCGGCTGAATTTGCTCTTTGACTTTAGCTAGAGCTGCATCTGCATCAAACATGGATGCTTCAGCATTGAAATCAGGCATGTTGTTCAAAATTGACCTGTTTTCATCAATAAAGAGACTGTTTTTAGCGCTTTCATTGCTAAAAATAGTTAGAAGATCACGCTCCTCTATAGTAAGCTGGGTATCAGCTTCCTTCATCAAAATCTCTATTATTTTATCTTCAGTCATTATTATTTTTAATCGTACCTATATTTAAGACACTATACTTGCCTCTTACCCCTACTCGGATCCCATCTTTTTTATGGCCTTTCTTATTATTTTTAAAGCCTTCGAAATCTGGTTTTCTACTGTTTTTACTGATATTTCAAGCTTTTCAGCTACTTCTTTGTAAGATAAGCCCTCATATTTAACCAAAGTGAAGACTAATCTGCATTTTTCAGGTAAAGACTCATATGCCGTTTTAATGACATTTTGCAGTTCTTCTCCATCCATTTTCTCTAGTGGAGTCGATTGAGTAGAAGCTACTTCTTTCAATTGGTCTTCTGTCTCAAACTTCATTTTCTGATCTCGAATCTGATTTAGAGTCTTATTCCTTACAGCTCGATGTAAATATGATTTAACGGCATTATTAACCTGAATGGTTTCCCGCTTGCGCCAAATCTCTAACATTACCTCTTGCACTGTATCCTCCGCTCGAACTTTATCTTGCGTCATCCTAAATACTACCATACACAAGTATGCATAGTATTTCTTGAACAGGGTATCATAGGCAAGATTATCGCCCGTTTTGATACGCTGCATCAGTTGATGATCCAAATGTAAGTCCTCTTCATGCATGCTTGCAAAAAATGCTTAGTCTAAAAATGTAGCACAATATCCATAAATAGAATTTAATGCCCAAACGACACGGTTATTTGGCAGATAGCTGTCAATATACGAATTCAGATTGTCGATTATGGTTCATCTCATTGGAATGGCTTT
>CALJVI010000311.1 GCA_937974575.1 uncultured Saprospiraceae bacterium
CCTACGATAGCGGCGAGCGCATCAGAGATATAATCTCCATTCAAGTTCAAAGTAGCGATTACATCGTACTCTGCTGGACGCAATAAGATCTGTTGTAAGAATGCATCAGCGATCACATCCTTGACGATGATCTTACGACCACGGTGATCGATCACCTGCCAAGGTCCACCATCAAGTTCGGTAGCACCAAACTCACGCTTGGCTAGGGCATAACCCCATTCTTTAAATTTACCTTCGGTAAACTTCATGATGTTACCTTTGTGTACTAAGGTCACAGAAGTAGCTTTGCTATTTATAGCACCTTTGATCGCAGCACGAACAAGACGCTCGGTACCTTCTATAGAAACAGGCTTTATACCAATGGAAGCACTCTTGGGAAAACGGATACCTTTGGCACCCATCTCATTGATCAAGAAGTTCTTTACTTTTTCGTTTTCTTCAGTACCGTGCAAATACTCGATACCGGCATATATATCTTCAGTGTTTTCTCTGTAGATGGTCATGTCTACTAGAGCTGGCTTTTTTACTGGAGAAGGGACACCACGATACCACTTCACTGGACGAACACAAGCATATAAATCCAGCTTCTGACGTAATGCTACATTGAGCGATCTAATACCTCCGCCCACTGGAGTAGTTAATGGTCCTTTTATACCTACTAGGTGCTCATTCATTGCGTCAAGCGTTGCTTGTGGCAACCAGTCACCAGTTCTATTCTTAGCTTTTTGACCAGCGTAAACTTCTTTCCAATGAATTTTTCTCTTACCGTCAAATGATTTTAGAACAGCCGCATCCAATACTTTTCGAGCTGCTTTCCATATATCTGCTCCGATACCATCGCCTTCTATAAACGGAATGATCGGATCATCTGGCACACTTAGTTTTTTTCTACGAGTTATTGTTATTTTTGAACCACTCATTGGGTAAAAATTTAGTTTATAAATGAATTAGATAAATCGTGTTTTTGACGAAAATGACCTAAAAAATGCGGCAAAACTAACAAAATATTGATGATTTTTGCCGTTTTAATGTGTCATTTGCATAAAGGCCTTAATATTACATCATGAAAAATAATTTTTTAAAATACGCCCATTTGCTCTGTATATACCTACTTATTTGTGGGTATACAGTTGCGCAAACAGGACATAAAATAGAGATTAAACTTAATAACTACAGTTCTCAGCAGTTGGTCCTAGCCCATGAGTTCCTCAATAGGTATCCAGTAGTAGATACCTTGCAGGCAAGTGCGGAAGGTAGCTTTGTTCACAGTTCGGATGAAAAACTTCCAGCGGGCGTTTATTTGGCGGTTTTGTTACCCGAAAATGAGTTTGTATCCTTCATTGTAGATCATGATGATCAGCACTTTAAGATTGAGGTCAATGCAAAAGAATTGTTTGCACCTAAGCGGTTTACAGGTTCCAAGTACAATGATGTGTATCAAGATTATGTGACCTACTCCAATCAGGTGGTCAATAGTCTAAGTGCTTTTAATGATCGCCTCCAAGAGGAGATTGATGAGGCGACTAAGCGTCAATTGACTGCTGCTTTCAATACAAAGCTAAATGAGCTGAAGGATCGTCGACAGTCATTTGTGGATCAAGCACCCAATTCCTTGGCTGCAGAACTCATACGTATGGAGATCGAGACACCCGTTCCTGCTATGGAGGGTACAGAGAAAGAGGTAAGAAGCAAGAAATTCAAATTTCGACAAGACCACTACTTTGATAATGTAAACCTCTCTGATGATCGATTGCTCAATACAGAAGCTTTGTTCAACAAAGTGTTTTTCTATTTAGAAAGTTTGACGCCACAGAATATTCCAGACATCAATGCCAATATTGATGAAGTGCTGAGGCAAATGAAGCCAGGTGGAGAAAACTTTAAATTTTTTCTAGATCATATTATGATGGAGTATGCCAGCTCGGACTTTATAGGTATGGATGCAGTGTATGTTCATGTCGTAGATACCTATTATGCTAAGGGTCTGGCTCCGTGGGTGGAAAAAGCGGACCTAGACGAAATGCTAGAGGATGTACGCAAGCGCAAGCCCTTGTTGATGGGAAATCAAGCACCGATCATAGATATGGAATTGCAAGATGGTACCCCGATCGCTTTGTATGATGTAGAAGCACCAGTCACTATCCTATATTTGTGGCAGCCCAATTGTTCTCACTGCAAGGCTTCTATGCCTTATATGAAATCCTTTTGGGATAAATATAAGGGCACTGGATTGAAGATCTTTTCAGGATGCACAAAAGTAGGCGCAAAGACAGAAGACTGTTGGAAGTATATAGAAGAAAATGGATTGGGAGAATGGATAAATACGGTGGATAAAGATTTAAGTAGTAGATTTGTTCAGAAGTATATGGCCGAAAAAACACCGAAACTTTTTATCTTGGATGCAGACAAAAAAATCATACTGAAAGATTTTGATGCCTCCCAACTAGAAGAAATAATGCCTGCTCTGATCGAAAGTAATAGACTCGGTAGTCCAGGTAGTGTCATCAAATCATAATAATTAATAACTATGAAGTACCATCACTTACTTAGCATCTTGGCTTGTTTTTTATTGTATTCCTGTCCACCTAGATCCACCCAGCAGGGAGAGGTGAAGCGAGAGGCAGATGTCGCTGTACAATCCGATAAAGAATGTTCGACTACTGCAATGGTCAAAGACTTTACGGGAATGGATGGATGTCGGTTTTTATTTGTTCTGGATAATGGCGACAAATTACTACCTAACGAAATGCCGATTTTTGATTTCAAATTAGCGGATAATCAAGTAGTCAAGATAGACTATGATGTGATCAAGGATGGCCTCAGCGCATGTATGATGGAGTCCTACATAGTAAAAGTAAATTGCATCACCTTGGTAGGACAGACTGGAGGCGTAAAACCCATGAAGACGCCCTGTGTGAAAGTTGACAACTATGCAGAATCAAAGTGGCTAAAGAGTATGGCCAAAGATATGAATCCATATATGGTCACTAGATTCACTTACCTTACAGATGGCTGGGCGTACTTGCTGGACAGCGGGACGCAGAAAAAATTGATCGACTGTCAAGGCAATGTGATTTGCACGGCTAGAGGTAAAGCACTGAGTGAATGCACAAAGAAAATAAAGAATCTAGGCAAAGGGACAGTCATTCATGCTACTAAACCTCCAAGACAAGATTAATGGACTTTCCTATCAACGATCCTAATGCAGCTTATTTATCTACTGAAGATAAACAAGTAGAGCGTGCACTGCGCCCTCAAGACCTATCCACTTTTTCGGGCCAGCCCAAAATAGTAGATAACCTGGCTGTTTTTATTCAAGCAGCAAAGATGAGAGGCGAGGCCTTAGATCATGTGCTCTTGCATGGGCCTCCGGGTCTAGGAAAAACGACCCTTTCGCATATCATCAGTAATGAGATGGGGTCTAAACTGACCGTAAGTTCGGGACCAGTATTGGAGAAGCCAGGTGACCTAGCAGGCTTATTGACCAATCTAGAAGAAGGGGATGTGCTATTTATAGATGAGATTCATCGGCTCAATAGTGTCATAGAGGAGTACCTCTATTCCGCTATGGAGGACTATCATATTGATGTGATGATTGATTCGGGGCCGAGTGCAAGAAGTATACAGATTTCTTTAAACCCATTTACCCTCATAGGGGCTACTACACGTATGGGTTTATTGACGGCACCCATGAGGGCTAGATTTGGAATTACCTGCTTGCTGGATTATTACGATATACCTACACTGGAAAAGATTATCACCCGATCAGCAGCCATTTTAGAAATTCCGATCACGCCACAGGGTAATCATGAGATCGCTCGTCGTAGTCGTGGTACTCCTCGTATCGCCAATGCACTGCTCCGTAGAATTAGAGATTTTGCTCAAGTCAAAGGCAGCGGTACCATCGATGATAAGATTGCCAAGTATGGTCTAGAGGCACTCAATGTAGACAGCTACGGTTTGGACGAAATGGACAATAGGATATTGAGCACCATCATTCACAAATTCAAAGGAGGCCCTGTTGGGATTACGACTATCGCTACGGCAGTAGGTGAGGAGGCTGGTACTATTGAAGAGGTGCATGAGCCATTTTTGATTATGGAAGGCTTTATCAAGCGTACACCAAGAGGTAGAGAAGTAACAGAGAAGGCTTACAAGCATCTCGGAGAAGATATTCCGATGAAGCCGGGTTCTCTTTTCTAGGTCATTAGACCATTCTTAGATGCTTTTCTTTTTCGCTTAGGGATTGTTTTCTATTTTTGAGATATACGATCACCAGTTTATAGTACTCTACACATGATAAAAAATAGACTCCATTTTTTTCTTCTAGCCTTGATGTTGCTGCTGCTATCTGCTTGTACCAAAGTCTGGCATACCGCACAGTATGATTACACTGCCAACCGATTGGACTCCACTGCGGTATATGAAGCGCAGATCCAGGATATGATTCAGCCTTACAAGATCAAGCTGGATAAAGAGATGAATGAGGTCATCGCTACCTGTCCGGAAGACATGTCTAAGCAAGGCCCAGAGAGTATGCTTGGCAACTGGATGTCAGATGTACTGTACGACAAGGCGGCCGAGCTGAGCGATGTGCCTATAGATTTTGCGATGCAAAACACGGGCGGCATACGTATCCCGATGCTCAGAAAAGGAGATATCACCAAAGGAAAAATATTCGAACTCATGCCATTTGATAACAGCCTAGTTGTAGTGCATATCGACAAGGCACTGTTGATGACGTTTATGGAACGCGTAGCGCGTAGCAACGGCTGGCCAGTCTCCAAAGGCTTCTACATGAAGATCAAAAACAAGAAGGTAGCAGAGATCCAAATCAATGGAGAGGAGCTGACCGATCGGATCTACAATGTAGCCTTGCCCGATTACATTGCCAATGGTGGAAGCGACTGCCCGTTTCTTAAAGGCTGTGATCGCACGATCTATCCCGTCTTGCTTAGAGATATGTTTGTAGAGCGAGCTACACGAGATAAAGTTATTACTGCAAAGAAAGAAGGTAGAATCGTAAATTAGACTAAGCGATAAAAAGAGAAAAATGAAAAGAAGATCATTCATAAAGCAGGGGAGTATAGTGAGTATGGCATTGGCAACTGGTCTGCATGCTACGGATTTTTACAAACCTAAGGTAAGTAGCTTGACTATTCTGCACTCCAATGACGTGCACAGTCGTATCGAGCCCTTTGCTCAAGACGGCAGCAAGTATGCAGGGCTTGGTGGTGCTGCTAAGCGAGCTAGCTTGATCTCCAAGATTCGATCCCAACAAGAGCATGTATTGTTGCTCGACTGCGGAGATATTTTTCAAGGGACACCTTATTTCAATTTTTTTGGCGGAGAGCTAGAGTTCAAGCTCATGAACGAGATGAAGTATGACGCTGCTACTATAGGCAATCATGATTTTGATGCAGGTATTGAAGCCTTGGATAAGCAGGCACGACCAGCCTCCTTCGACTTGATCAACTGCAATTACGATTTCAAAGACACCATTATGCATGATGTCGTGAAGCCGTACCGTATCTTTCAAAAAGGAGATATCAAGATAGGAGTTATCGGGGTAGGTATTGCTCTAGAAGGCTTGGTCCCACAGACCTTGTATAAGGAGACACAGTATCATGAGCCCATCGCACGCGCCAACAAGTATGCACAGATGCTCAAGCATGATGAAGCCTGTCACTATGTGATTTGCCTATCGCACCTCGGGTATAAGTATAGAGGGGATAAGGTATCGGATCAGGATCTAGCCGCTCAGACTGCGGGGATCGACCTGATACTGGGAGGACATACGCATACTTTCTTAGATGAGCCCACGCTACTGAGTAATAAAGAGGGAAAACCCGTCTACGTGAATCAAGTCGGTTGGGCAGGCATCGTGTTAGGGCAGATGGAGATACAGTTTGAAAAGAATTTCAAGAAGAAGTGCGTGTCATGTAAGCCTCAGTTGATAAAATAGCAGGATTGGGATTTAAAAAAAAGAATGAGGGGCCATCACGAGCCAAGGCCGTGACCAGGCTCTCTGCTATATCTCTAATACTGCCGCATTGCCATGCGTCAGTATCAGAGATGCCGCTGCCGATCCTTTGTCCCTAACGCGCCTATGGCTTGTCGAGCTCCAGCTAAAAACGCTTCCGCGAGGGTAGTGGTCGAAAGATTAGATTACCAAATTTTAGAGGGGAAACTTTAAAGAAAAATAATTGATTTTTTTTTGCCCAAAATTGATTTTTTTCTCACTCTTAGAAGTGTAAATAAATAGGTGACACTCTTTGTGTTACCCTTTATGTATTACTTGAAGTCACCTATGAAATGCCCTAAGGATCAGGTCTCCAAAGTGTCTGACAGTATATTATGAGCGTGGCAACCAAATATAGTTTGTAATTGCCTTGATGATACAAATCCATTTTTGTTAAATCGAGAAAAAAAATATTTGAAATCGAGGCGTAACGCACTTTTAAAAACCACATAATTTCTGTTTCTTTACATTCCGACGCATTATTTACTGAGCTCCTACTTAAAAGAATTTACAAAACTGCTGGAAACACTATTCCAATCTAAAGTAGACTCTGCAAGTGCGTCAAATAGTAGATCAATGATTCTGATTTAATATCTCAGGATTACTTCTAATACAAGTTTTTAATAATTTATTTTTAAACAGGATAATGGTAAGAGACATCGATACTGTTTGGGACAATTGTCTTCACACTATAAAGAAAAATGTGAATACCCAGAGTTTCAAGACTTGGTTTGAACCTATCAAGCCAGTTCAGCTAGTAGCGGATGCCCTTACTATACAAGTACCTAATAAATTTTTCTACGAGTGGCTGGAAGAGCACTATGTAGCTCTGCTTAAGAAAACTATTCGTGATGAACTTGGGTCTTCAGGAAAATTAGAGTACCAAATTAGATTAAATAAAATGCAGAACAAGCCCAAGCCGATTGATGCCAACAGAAATGTTGACACTGCCAACAGCAACAATGTCGGTAAAGTGAATTCTGCTGCTATCGAAAACCCTTTCGTCATACCAGGGATCAAAAAATTATCCATAGATCCTCAATTGAATAAGCATTACAGGTTTGAAAACTATATAGAAGGGGACTGTAATCGTCTTGCTCGGTCAGCAGGGATGGCTGTTTCCAAAAAGCCAGGGGGTACTGCATTCAATCCTTTAGTTATATATGGGAATGTAGGTTTGGGTAAAACACATCTTGCACAGGCCATTGGCAATGAAGTAAAGATCAATCAACCTGAAAAGAACGTTCTCTTTGTAACTTCTGAGAAGTTTGCCAACCAAATGATTCAGTCCATCAAGAATGGTGCGGTCAATGAGTTTGTCAACTTTTACCAAATGATTGATGTACTGATCGTGGATGATATCCAGTTTTTAGCCAATAAGGTGAAGACGCAAGAGATCTTCTTCCATATCTTCAATCAGCTTCACCAAAACGGTAAGCAAATCATCCTTACTTCTGATCGTGCTCCAAAGGATTTGGATGGCATGGAGGAGCGTATGACCAGTAGATTCAAGTGGGGTTTATCCGCAGATCTACAGGCGCCAGATATAGAAACACGTATCGCCATTCTAGAGTCAAAAATGACTAGAGAGGGTATAGAGCTGGATGATGATGTAGTTGAATTTATCTGCTACAACATCAAAAACAATATTCGGGAGTTGGAAGGAGTATTAGTGTCCCTTGCGGCGCAGTCTTCTCTCAATAATCGTCAGATAGATCTAGATTTGACCAAAGAGGTTATTCAGAAGTTTATCAACGAAATCAATAAAGAGATTACAGTGGAGTATATCCAAAACTTGGTTGCGGATCACTTCAATGTGCC
>CALJVI010000312.1 GCA_937974575.1 uncultured Saprospiraceae bacterium
CAAATATCAAATTGGCTATGCATACTACTACCCAAGACTTCCATTTAAAGAAGAGCAACCTTACTGCACTAAAATATGTCGAAAACACTTTGCTCATATCAATACCATCAAACTTTCTAAAACACGCTGTGTCGCCAAAAATAATTTTGAAAAATAATACCGTATTCCCGCCCTATCAGCCGCTACTACATAAGAATTATTTATCCAATTCTTATCAATTGTCAATTTCCTGTCGGGATCTACTACTGCCTTTATTATTTTATGATCACCATTAAAAACGAATGTCGTGGCACGCTCTATTCCATCCCAGGACTTGAGTACAGACTCCCCGTTATCAAAAAAGATCTCCACCTCTACAGGCAGTTGCATCCCTTCCGTTCTTTGGACAATCACTTTACTAGAGTACTTTCCCAACTGGCCTTCTTCGGTTACACAGTCTTCAAAATTAGACAGATACCCACTAGCCGATTTTTGTTCCTTGTTTTCAATTCCCTTGACTTGATAATCACAAAGATCAGTACCATAAAGCGCTTGATCAAAAAACCAGTTCATATCAGCACCAAAAGTATCCCCATGCTTCTCACTAACCACTTCATTGACCACGTTTATAAAATCTTGCCCACATGGATGCTTAAATTTCCATTTATCAAAATAGCTGCGCATGATGACCTTCATCGTCTCCTCTCCCACTATACCTTCTAAAGTCGTCAACCAAAGCGCTGTTTTATTATAAGCTATAGTTCCGTAGCCTCCCTCATCAAACTCATAACTCTTGGTATCGGATGGAGCTGCCATCAGATTTTCATCGTTAAAAAACTCCGCACGGTTAAACGATTCATTACCTACCTGTACGCCCAACCAGTCTATGGTCGAAGTGTACTTACCCATATACCCATCGAGTATCTTACCCTCAAAGTAAGTCGTAAAGCCCTCATCCATCCACGGCTCTTCCACCTCATGCGTAGCTACCATCTGCATAAAATACTGATGCACAAATTCATGCACTACCAAAGTCTCCGGAGTACGTATCCCTTTGGGCAAAAAACAAAAACTCACTGAAGATATAAAAGTAGGATACTCCATACCCCCAGAAAACACACCATGTATCGGTGGATCCACTATCGTCAAAGTACTATATGGATAATCTCCAATGTGCTCATCCATGTATTCAAAAGCCGCAGTCACAGCACCGAAGTACCGCTCCGCACAGTGTACATGCTCAGGATAAGTCAGCAGTTTGATTTCCACATCTTTCCATTGCCTGATTGTTTCTACAAACTGAGGTGAAGCTGCCCAACCAAAATCAATCACATCCGAGAGGACATACCTCCAAGTTGCTCGATCCCCTTCCTCTATCTTTTCTGCCAGCGTCCCACTTGCCCCTACCACAAAATCACTAGGCATATTGATCGACACATCGTAGTTTCCAAAGTCCGAATAGTACTCTCCCGAGGCATGATACTGATGACAGTTCCACTGATCTTCTTCCGCATAGCGCATCCCTGCCGGCTCATATACACCTAGCTTAGGAAACCATTGTACCATAAAATAATAGTCTCTATTGTATCCCGTGCGCGGCATGATCTTCGGTATCTTTGACTGCCACTTCATACTAAAAGTAGCATACTCGCCAGGCTGCACCGCTTCCCTCAAAGGCACCCTCAGTACAGTTTGATCTTGCTCATTATCGTCATCAGGATGAATATATTCAGCACCAGCTATCAACTCTACACCCGCACTATCTTTGAGCGACTGCACCTCTACCCAGCCCCAATCACATTGCTCCAGAGACTCCGCAGACATGCCCCCGCCGAGCGAACCCTCCTTCATAAAGGTAGATTCTGAACTCTTAAATGCGTTGTAGTATAAATGAAACTGTAGCTCACTTACAGGTGCAGAAGAAATATTTTTCCACCGCACCACTTGATCCGCTTGGACTTGCTTATTCTCCGTATCAAGAACCAAATCGATATCATAATTCGCAATCCTAGGAGACAAGACATCTTGCGCAAACAAGGCCCCTTGCAGAATCAAAAATAATAGGACACATATCCATCTCATCTTGTAAAGTAAACAAACAAATTATTAAGTACTTAGCTTTTTTCCAAAAACATAGACTCCCACATAAGTTATTACAGTAAAGCGATATTCCTCAGATAGATTCGGGACCATCTCCATGCGCTACGCGCGGAGTCGGGCTATACATCACTCCATTTCATTCCGGTGCTACGCACCACTCCTTCCAGTCGTGTGATTCCTATCCCTTGTTCACAAGGGCTCTGCCTGTTTGGCTCGCCTTTTTGACTTTTAACGATTCTATAATGTATATTGAAAAAGAAAAACTCTAACTTGTTTTCCAAATCTATGCTATGTTATTAAGAACCCTATTTGCCATCTGTACCTTCACTTTTATAGCTCCTATCCAAGCACAAGACAAGTACTTTACAAAAGACAAGTTGGAAGCGGACATCAAGCAACTCAAAAAAACATTGATTGCTATACATCCAGGCTTAGATTATTTCACACCCAAGGAAGTTGTTGAAAAAATGCTGGATGATCGCTTAGCCTCTCTACCCGACTCTATGCTTAGAATGGATTTTTTCAACCTACTCGAACCCATCATAGACACGATTAAGTGCGGTCATACCAATATCCAATTTTCTCATAAGCTGTATAAGGAAAAAGAAGATAAAGACAAGCCTCAGCTCTTCCCCATGGAATTGGTAATGCTGGACAATGAAGTCCTTGTAGAGAAAGACTTTAACATAGGTAAAAACATCATCCCCAAAGGCAGTCAAATTCTCCATATAGATTCTGTAGCCATTGATCCTATTATAGACCAATTGGCCAAATACCATAAAGGAGCCGACGGCGACAACCACTACCCCGAAAGGTTATGGGCCGTAAGAGGATTCAAAGGTGCATATGCGAGATTCTTTGGCCTGAAAGACAAATTTGTAGTTCACCTTATCAATAGCAAAACAGGCAAACCACAAACCTACACCCTGGCAGCTGTTCCACCCAACGCTTTGAGTAAAATCAAGAAAGAAGAAAACAAAAGTTACAAACCCGTCACTTTTGAGACAGTGGACGATGGAAAGATCGGCCTTATTACCATACGCTCATTTTCAGACAAGAGCTTTTTTCATAAACACAAAGGGCAGTACAAAAAAGCTTTTAAAGAAATGAGACAAAAGAACATAGAGAAGCTCATCATAGATGTTCGCAACAATGGCGGTGGTGCCATTGACAATATTAAGTATCTCACAAAGTACCTGTTTGATGAAGAATACCTCATTGTCAAAGAAGCTACGGTAGAAGACGACTTCAAAGACGAAAAAAAATCCTTCTTCCAGAAAATATTTTTCGCCTTTGCAAAAAAAGAATTAAAAGATGAAAAATACTACCTCAAAGGATTTAGCAAGAAAAATATAAAACCCAAAAACAAACGTTACCAAAATGACCTAGTCGTTTTGATCAATGAAAGAAGCTACTCCGCAGCTGCACTCACCCCTGCCGTCATCAAAGAAAAAAAACGAGCGACACTTATCGGAGCAGAAGCAGGTGGTAGCTACCACCTTGCCTTTGCGGGGACATCCAAATATGTCAAACTATCCAACACCAGAATCAAAGTCCGTGTTCCCATCATCAAACTCGTTTATGATGTAGACGTTGATGCTCAAGATCGCAGAAAAGGTCTACTGCCTGACATCTATAAAAAATATACTAAAGACGATTTGACTAATGGTACCGATACTGTATTGGAGTATGCGATAGAGTATTTGAATAAATAATCGCAGTAAAGGCTATTATGGTTTAAAGAACTTAGCCGTCAGTACGGTAAGATCATCTGGATAAGCTGCTTCACCACGAAAGGTTTCAATTCGTTGCAGCAATAAATCATTAAACACTTCTGCAGGAAGTTTGTGATGATTGGTTACCATATCTTCGATAAATTCATCTGTAAGAAATACATCTTTCTCGTTTCGTAGATCAGATAAACCATCAGTGTAAAGCAGAGCCATGGCCTTGCCTGGTATGTGGACCTCACCGACTCCAATTTCTCCAGGTATACGCTCAAACGAGCCCAAAAAAGTGCAGCCTTGATCCAGTTTAATCAACGCTCCATTAATAAACATGTAAGGTGGATTGTGCCCTGCATTGACATAAGTTAGTACACGAGTCTTCTTATTGAACTCTGCCAAAAAGAAAGTAATAAATCTATCTCCTTTCGTAATCTTAAAAATAGCTTGATTCAAATCTTGAATAAACTCAGGCGTACTATTTTTGATTTTAATCAAACTATGCAGAGAAGCTTGAAAATTAGCCATCAATAATGCTGCTGCTACTCCTTTGCCAGATATGTCAGCTACACAAAAAGCAAAGCGCGTGTCATCCAAATCTATATAGTCAAAGTAGTCCCCTCCTACTCCTAATTGTGGCTTATATATGCTTGCCAGTTCATAGCAGTGATCTGCGGGCAATGTGGCGGGCACTAATGTAAGTTGCATCTCACTAGCCAGCTCCATTTCTTTCTCCATCTTGGATTGCTCCAGTTGTCTTTTGAAGAGTCGTTTATTTTCGATGGCAACAGCTATGATATTCGTAATGGTGGTTATGAACTGAACCTTATTATACATTTCCTCATCTTCTTCAAGCCCACCAATAAAGACGTAGGCAATCTCTTCCTCCTTATGACGCACAGGTATTACGATATCAAAGAGATCGACCAAAGGATCTGCTCCCTTCTCTATATTTCCTACACGTTCATAGGCCGGAAACAAATGGGTAATGTCTCTCTCCTTTAGCTTTTGATCAAGACCAGACTCACTGGCGATAACCCAATCCTTATCCTTCTTGATATATAATAACAGCTTATTGACGCCCATCTCCCAATTGAGAAAAGAGGTATACATGTTAAATAAGCCATCCACGGGCACATTCTCATTGATAGCTTGAGTGATATTCAGCAGCCTATTGATCTGTAGCTGCTTGAGGTTCAGCTTTTGTTCAAGTTGAGCTTGAGTGGATTTATCTTCAGAATTAGTCATTACTCAAATGTAAGTAACCTTTCAGAATTATCAAGGCTTAAGGAAAATTGGAATCACAAAATTCTGCTATTTATGTACTACAAATCTGGATACAAATCTATTTTCTGCATCCGATAGCACTACAACATAAAGTCCATTGGACAGTAGACTAATATCGACCTTATCTAAAGAATGATAATTATCCACACTTTTAACACAAGCTCCAGCAACATCATAAATTTTCAGGGCCCCATCGAAGTTATTATCCTCCGTGTATACTTGAATCTCATCACGCGCCGGATTCGGCAAAATGGAAATTGAGCTCCCTGTTTGATTGGGTATGTACTCCATACTGCCTTCGACTTGACATCCATTTTTATCTGTGATGGTCACGGTATAAACTAAACCAAATTCTAAACTAAAAATAGCCTTATCATCTTCTCCTGTATTCCAAGCTATCGTATAGGGTGATACTCCTCCTTCATACTTCACTTCTAGGCCCGTCCCTGTCTTCACAAAATCGCTAATCATAAGCGGATCTGGATCTGTCATCTGTATTTCTACATTTGCTTTGCAGCCTAAAGAGTCCGTCACTTCAAACTCATATAGACCTGAGGACAAGTCATAAAATTCAGTTTGATTCCCTTCTAGTTCATAAGGCGGGACACCTCCAATTGGGGAAAGTATTATGGCGCCATCAGTATCTCCATGGCATGAGATTCTCTTTTTGGAAAATTGCAACTCAAGATTTGCAGGAGCCTCATAATAAAAGGTATCGGATGTTTCACATCCAGAATGAAGCGCTCTAAAATCTAAAATATAGGCTCCCTCTTGTTCGGCATGGAAGATAAATTTATCACTTTGCTCGCCATTGGGCAAAGTCCAAGTGTATGAATAGTTGAAATAATTTTCGGCATTCTCAATGCCTAAAATAGCTTGAAAAGAAGAACACGAATCTGTTGAGTATATTGAACTGATTCGAATATCGACTTCCGCTCTTAAATCGAGTACCTCAATTTTATCAAAAGTAGTACAAGCAGCTTCATTGTTATACATTTCTAAAATGTAAGTTCCTGGAATACTCCCTATAATAGTAGGAGTGTCATCAACATATACGGTGTCAGCATCTTTAATGATATACCACTTAAATTCGAAATTATCATCCTCGACATTTAGTCCAAGAACTGGGTTTCTACTACATGTAATATACCTGTCAATACCTGCGTCAGCAAAAAATAATATATCAGAAAATTCTACACGTTCAGAATCTCTAGAAGAGCAAAGGTTAAATTGATTTTTAATCTCTAGTCTATATTGGTCATCTCCCATTCCTTCTGCAAAAACATCATTTCCAATGATAGATCCAACCTCATTCGTCCACGTAAAGATGTCTCCTTCCTCATAAATAGAATTAGCACCGGATATTTCATATTCTTGAGCTGGACAAGAGATTGCATTAATTGGTTCAACAACTGCTCTTGGCACAGATAACATTTTCTTGGAAATTTGCACAGAATCTTTAATCATTTCTATTCCATTAAAATACTCGACAATATATACACCAACCAAAGAATCCTCAACTGCGTTATTGTCTACCTCAACCCCATTTGGCTTATACCATTTTGCATCCATCGGAAATTCAAAATCACCAGTAATAACCAATCTTAAATACAAATCATATGTCAAAAAAGAACTTCCTGGACAGTAAAAACTTAAGTCAATAGAATGAGATGGTGTAAGATTTACAAATCTACTTTGCGTGCATCCTGATGAGGAATCTATTATTTCAAGAGTATAATTTGAGTATCCTCTTACTAAAGGTTCTAGCTCGAATTCTCCATCGAAAATCTCTCCTGTATCTGTAGTCCAATGATAAAGGAGATTATCATCTGCACCGCTTACTGAAGCTCTAATTCTTACAGTATCTTCAATGGAGAAATCAAACTTTTCTGGTGGAAGAAGTAATATAGTAGGCACTCCTTCTTCGCTCAACACTTCAATTTCCTTTTGGCTACTACATAATGTAAGTCTATCAAATATCTCTAATCCATAGCGTCCTGGTTCTCTAACGGTGAGATATTGTCCAGTTTCTCCAGAAATAACTTTCTCTCCATTTCTTAAATCCTTCCATGTATAGAAATATCTAGTACCATCTATATCGGAAGAAGAAGCATCTATCTGCACTTCATAATTAGAACAACTAAATTGTCCATTCACCTGAAGGTTGACATTTGGATAAACTCTTAAATCCTGCACTGTATACCAATTGCTGTAAGCTTTACATTCAGTCTTTTTATCCGTTTTTCTAAATCGATAGTCGCCAGCAGAATCTACCCTCAAAAGTGAAGAGAAGGTGTTCTCGATTAAGCCATCTCTAGAATACCAATCAGTACTAGTTGTTGATGGCGAACCGAACCCATATAGCCTAACTACAGAATCATCGCAGGATATTCCGTCACTAAATGTTGTAACAAGGAGGTCGCCGAACAAATTATTTTTTTGTTTTACAAAAAAATCCTCTTCCCACAAACAAGCATAATTTTCATTATAAATATTCAGAAAAAAGCTATCCGAAACTGAGACGTTTATTATTGGATTTCCTTGTTGATCGTTATCGATTAGACCATTTTTACGTCTCCATAAGTATTGAAAATTTTCATCAGAACCTGTTATTTCAATTCCAATCTGAACGGTATCAAGATCGCATCCTACTTCTTCATCTAGACCAACAAATACTATATTTACATTTTGAGGATAATATTTTATAAAGTTACTATCAGAGGCTGGATTATCATCCACTGTAGAGTTGGGATTGGAAGTCCTCACTTCGAATAAATTTTCTCCAAATACTGTAGATAAGTTTTCAAAAGATAAGCTTGCTGTATCTCCTGCATTCAGTGTACCTTCCCACCGCATACTATCCGTTAGTTGGCCATTCTGAAAAAGTAGAAGGTCAACATTTTCTAATTTCGAATTTCCATAATTCTTTAAATCAAAGTTAAGCGATACCAATTCATTACAATCATCTAGGACTCTTATGCCAAGCCTATCAATACCTGCATCATTCATCGACACGAATGGTTCATCACATTGTGAATTTTGAGACCATAGCATTCCCCTCTCCTCCATCAAATTGAATCGCATACGCAAGGCTTGGCCAATTGTGAAATTGGTTCGGCAGCTGGCACCATACCCCATCAAGTTTCTATGTGCGTCTGGCTGATCACCTAATCCACCCAAGGCTATGGAACGATAAGGATTAGCCTCGCTCATATCATTTTCATCACTCTGACATGAATTGCCTGGATACATACAAGGATCATCTTCAAATCCAGCTTGAGCTAGTAAATCACTATTCTCTTGAGGAGGTGTGTCACAAACATAGTCACCAGTGGAAATGCAATTCTCATTATCACATGAATTTGTACTAGAAAAGATATGCATGAGGCTAAAATAGTGACCTAACTCATGCGCTAAAGTTGTTGACCCTTCCAAGCAGTTAGTGGACACCGTAATAATGTCCGCATTCCCTGGTTCATAAAATCCACAAAAACTACTCAATTCTGTAATCTCAACATTGATATATTTTTCTTTATCCCAGTTAATATTGCTAGAGAAAAATGGCTCTCCTTCTTTACTAAAGTGCCTTGTAATCCCCGAAGTAGGATTGCCATCCTCGTCTCTACTCGCCAAACAAAAGCTGATTTCCGTATCTGCTCCATAGTTGGGATTTTGAAATTCTGCCTCTGTATTGGTTTGTCGGAATATCTGATTGGTATACTCGATAGCATCTATGATCACCTCGTCTCTTGGGTTCGAAATACTCCCTAAGGAATCTCCAGAATGAACTACATGCACCACTATAGGTAAGTGCAAAAAGGCATCATTCTTTATGTGCTTATAATTTTCATTTACATAATTCTGATAAGAGTGCTCATAGAATTCGACAGATTTTCGAAATTGGGAATCAGACGCTTGAGCTGAGCGAAAATATTCATCAAAAGTACATTCTATATGTTGACCATTCACTATAGTGATGCATGGCCAGAAAAACAATAACAGTAAAGTAAAAGATCTAGTTGATGGACTCATTGGATTAGAATATCTTTCTAAAGATAAGCAAGTCTGTGTGATTATCTATATTGTACTATGTTAAAGTACAGATCTTTATAGCTATAATAGAGAAAAGTCCATCTATTTTTTGGACTAGCGCTGTGCAGTGGTGACGACATCGGGCAGGCAGGAAGCTGGGCGGAGGAAGTCCTAGCAGAGCCTGGAAGGGATAGCAGAGGACCGAGGCGAACGCCGAGTCACGAAACATAGCGACGCTGTGCATCTATCTTGTCCTTTTTCTTGGACAAGATAGATGCACAGCGTAGGCCCCAAACAAAAAACACAATTGTAGCTCAACGCTTATTTATCAATAAAGGGAAAAGCGAATACCAACAAAATGTCTTATCTTTATTTTTCCTTATCACATGCAACAAGCTTATGAAATTTACACTCGACTCCCCTTTTACTCCTACTGGAGATCAACCGAAAGCCATCAAAAGATTGGTCAGTGGTGTGAAGCAGGGAGATCAAGGGCAGGTACTGCTGGGTGTGACAGGAAGTGGTAAAACGTTTACCATGGCCAATGTGATCAAGGAGCTCAATACGCCAACTTTAATCCTGACGCATAACAAAACTTTGACTGCGCAACTCTACGCAGAGTTTAAAGATTTTTTTCCTGACAATGCTGTGGAATACTTTGTCTCCTACTATGACTACTATCAGCCGGAGGCCTATGTGTCGAGCAGCGATACCTATATCGAAAAAGATCTGGCCATCAATGAAGAGGTGGAAAAGCTGCGTCTGCGTGCGACCTCATCTCTGCTGTCCGGACGTAGAGATATCATCATCGTAGCTTCTGTATCCTGTATATTTGGTATGGGAAATCCTGAAGACTACAAGGAAGGTATCATCCGCATACATAAAGGCCAGATCCTAAGTAGAAATACTTTTCTATATGCATTGGTACAAAGTCTTTATTCCAGAACGACGGATGAGTTCAAGCGTTCTACTTTTAGAGTACGCGGAGATACTATTGATATCAATCTACCTTATGTTGACTATGGATATAGAGTAACTTTTTTTGGCGATGAGATAGAATCTATAGATCGTCTAGAAATAGAAAGTGGCAAGCGAATAGAGGCTATGGAGGATGCTGCTATTTTTCCAGCTACGCTCTATGTTGCACCCAAAGATCGTATGCATGCCATCATACATCAGATACAAGATGAGTTGACAGAGCAGCAAGCTTACTTTGAAAGAGAGCGAAAATTTGTAGAGGCAAAACGCATCTATGAGCGCATCAACTTTGATATAGAGATGATGAAGGAGCTGGGCTACTGTAGTGGTGTGGAAAACTACTCTCGTTTTTTTGATGGGCGTCGTCCAGGTACTCGACCATTTTGTCTACTGGATTATTTCCCGGAGGACTATATCATATTTCTAGATGAAAGTCATGTGACCGTACCTCAGATACGCGGTATGTGGGGAGGCGATCGAAGAAGAAAAATGGAACTGGTCAACTATGGTTTTAGATTGCCTTCTGCGATGGACAATCGCCCGCTTAATTTTTCTGAATTTGAAGCACTCACCAATCAGATCATCTATGTCAGCGCCACGCCTGGTGACTACGAACTAGAAAAAACGGGTGGCGATATTGTAGAGCAACTGATACGCCCTACAGGCATACTGGATCCACCTATAGAGGTCAGACCTAGCGTCAACCAAATAGATGACTTGCTAGAAGAAATAGATCAACGAATCAAAGCTGATGAGCGCGTCCTAGTGACTACCCTGACCAAAAGAATGGCAGAGGAGCTGGCTAAATATATGGGTAAGCTCAACCTCAAAGTGCAGTATATACACTCTGAGGTGGACACTATGGATAGAGTGGAAATTTTGCGGGATCTGCGCCTAGGCACCTTTGATGTACTGATAGGTGTGAATCTATTGAGAGAGGGATTGGACTTGCCAGAAGTATCCTTGGTCGCCATCATAGATGCCGACAAGGAGGGCTTTCTGAGAAATAATCGCTCGCTCACTCAGACTGCAGGTCGTGCCGCTCGTAATGTCAATGGACTGGTTATCATGTATGCGGATAAGATGACCAACTCCATACAGTATACTATAGACGAAACCAATCGTCGTCGAGCTATACAAATGGCATACAACGAAAAACATGGTATCGTACCTGTCAATATCAAAAAATCAAAAGAAGATATTTGGAATAAAAAATCTATTCTTGATATTAGGGGTGTAGAGAAGATGGCGTATGTAGAACCAGATAACCTAGACCTTGCTGCCGACCCCTTGATAGCCTATATGAATAGGGATCAACTGGAAAAGCTCATAGAAGAGACTGGCAGAAAAATGAAAAAAGCGGCAAAAGACTTGGACTTTATTTCTGCTGCTCAGCATAGGGATGAGATCGTCGCTTTGAAAAAGAAACTGAAAGAAACGACTGGTGCTTAAGTACTAGTTTTCTCTGCGATCTGCAACTTATCTTTGCTGAATGTAATGCGTGAGCTGATAAAAGCAATAACCACTAGAACAATGATCGCGATGAATATCTTAGGGTATCCATATACATCTACCACGTAGCCCATCATGACTGGCCCTATCAAGAAACCAATGTACCCCATACCTGCGACAGTGGCGACTCCATCTGTAGGATTAACCCCTTTGATCTGAGAGGACAATCTATAAATCTCAGGAACTATCCCCGACACGCCAAAGCCTACTAGACTAAAGCCAAACAAAGCAGGCATCAAACCACCTGATAAAACGAGTATCACGCCTAAGATCATAACAATAAGCCCTGCTTGAATCACAAATTTACTCCCATAAGTATCGATAACAGGATCCATCATAAATCGTCCTACAGCCATAAATAAAGAAAACATAGCTAGGCCATATCCTATCCAGAGTTTTGGCGCTTGAATCTCCTCATCCATATAGAGTGTACTCCAATCCATAATGGCTCCTTCGGACATCATGACCATCAAACCAATAATAGCGAAGCCCAATAAGGTCTTGTTTTGTAAACTATGCCGACCTACTTTCTCTTCTACTGGAATTTCGGTCCGCTCAGATCTGAGCGGAGCGGAATAATAAAGATGAAGTATCATGGCAATGGACATCAATAGAAATAAATGAACAAAAGGGAAAGAGATAAAGTACATCATGATTGAGCCTAAACTCGCACCTGCAAAAAAGCCCATGCTCCAAAATCCATGGCAGGCAGACATAAATCGAACTTTATCTTTCTTCTCTATATGCGCTGCTAAACCATTCATCCCTACATCCATAGAGCCAGCGAATGCGCCCGTAAAAAAGAGAATAACACATAGCTGCATCAGATTGCCAGCTAAAACGGTACAAATAATAAGCATCGCATAGCCCATAGTACTAAAGAAGGTATACTTCCCTTCTCCATATATTCTGATCAACTTATTAGAAAAAGACAATGACGTGACAGCACCCATAGCCATAGAGAAAAAAGCATAGCCTAGGGAGGACTCTGTAATCGCAAGCTTCTCCAAAATGTATGGGGTATATAGCAACCACGAACTCATCATCAAAGCATTGATGATAAATGGTAGTGCAACTCCGAAGTACCTTTTTTGTAAGAAAATCTTTAATCCTTCCATGTATAAATTAACTGCATAGTGCAGACGATGACACCTGTATAACGTAATAGTTCACAAAGGTATGTCAAGGAGAACTATTATTTATTTGTTAAGAGGTACTTAGGAAGTTTACTTTTGATACCATGTAGATAAGGTCTCTGCGCCTAGTTTATTTTGAGGCGTATAATCCTTTCTCATTTTTTCCTCCCCTACATACTCATTGGGGTACCACTTCCAGATAAACCCACCTGCCCAATATGACTTTGGCCAAAAGACTTCGTACAATGCATCATAGGCGTTTGATTGCGCCTGTTCATTATAGGTAAGTACAGAGCGATCTGCTTCTAACTCCCAAGTCTTGCCCGCACAACCCTCAACTGACATGTAACCAAATTCAGTAAAAAGGATGGGCTTTTCAAATTTTGCCGAGACTTCGCTTATTTGTATTTCAATAGGCTCCCACACTTGCTTGAGATCCGCAACAGAGGGAAGCGCTTCTTCAGATAGTGGAAAGTAGGCGTCGACACCAATGAAATCCAATTGATCCCACCAAGAAATTTGTGAATATTCGTCCCAATTGGCCGCATAGGTAAGTTGACCAGAATAGACAGCTTTGATTTTGCCGATGAGCGCCTCCCAAAATTGAGGGCGATTGACAGAGCTCAATTTAAACTCTGTACCAATACAAAACAATTCCACATTTTCTGCCTCTGCTATCTCCGCAAAGGTTAGGATATATTTTTCGTAGTCTGCTTCCCACAGCTCCCAGTCCTCATCGGTATCAAAAGTGATGGCACCTGTCCATGATCCAGGCACATAGACCTGAGGCTTGAGCATAACTTTCATTCCTGATTGATGACCCAACTCAATGGTCTTTGCCGCACCAGCTGGTGTCTCACCCCACCATTGCCAACTGGAGGTCCCATATTGAACCGTTGTCTCACCTTCCCGTGTAAAAGCATAGGGTACCACTGCTATCCAATTTGCATTGATTGCCTTTATATCTATCATTGGGTCTGATGCAAACTCGTTGGGAGGCGCTACTACCGTCATCCCATTCATCTTGGTAGTGGTGGTGGTAGTTGCAGGAGACTCTTCCTCCATCATAGGTTTTTGGCAACTCACGTTGCTGAGTAGTATGCATAAAAACAATGCGTACAGGCTAAAAATAGGTCCTCTTGTGTGCTTCATCTCAACTTAAAACTTATAATCCAATAGAAAAGTTGAAGATATCGCAAAAAAGAACATTCTTCAATATATTAATTTGCAGATATTGCAATATTTTTACTCAATTATGAAATAATCATAAAATTTCAGCTATTTCATTAAAATATTTGACACAAACATCCATATAGTTTACCTTTGTTATAAATAAGGTACAGTTCTATTAACTGTCTTGTGTGGAGCAGGAAATTAAAAATCTCCTCCCTCATCAAGAATCATAGTCCATAGAGTTGACCTAATAGATGGGAAACGACCCATACTATAATAATGTAAGGTGATGAAATTGGCAGACATGCCCTCTTGTCTCGGGGGTGGAGGTCACGGTATAAACAGAATATAACGAGCTGCTTCGGCACTCTAGGGTGGACCACTCAATTTGTATTTTTGCTAACCGCTCCGTGGAGGTTCGAATCCTTCCCTTACAGCTAAGTGATATGTAAAAACTAAAAAAATGCCCTAGTGATAACATTCATTAGGGTATTTTTTTTGAGAACTAATATACTATGGTTCTAAAATTATCGTTTTTGCATTAGAAAGATTAAAAAAGGACAGGCAACCCCGATTGGTTTTTTTCATACGATTCCTTGTCAGATTTAGTAAAACGAGAGTAGTACATTGTTTTTTATTAAATAGGGGTTGCTGTTTTTTATCTCCACTTTTCCAGCAACTTATTTAGATGTTCATTTTTTTGTGGCTCTCGGTCACGAATACTCAAGTCTGTATGATAGGAATGGTGAGACAAAAATTTGATCTGTAGTGCATCCCATTCTTGTTCCGTAGAGACGACCCCTTGCTCCTTTAGTTCCAAAAATAGCGTCTCTCCGATACGGTAAAAGTCATCTCGACCTAGGTAATCAAGATCCGCATCACAGATAATCTCTTCAAGTGGTGTAATCGGATCTTGTGGAATTTTGGTGGCCAAAATCATTCCTATGATTTGATCTATCTGCTCTTGGTCATAACCATAATCTGGAAGTATTTCTTTTGCGATCACTCCGCCTGCCATTTCATGATTGGACAGCGTATTCAAAAATCCAGCATCGTGCAATACCGCTGCGGTCATCAATAAGGTAGCATCTTCGGTAGACAAGCCTACTTGTTTTGCCCTTACTTCACATACCGATAAGACGTCACGAGTGTGTCGTGCGCTATGGTAGTATAGTGTTTCAGACAGACCCTCGTCCAATCTTTTGAGTATTGCTGCTTTGAGGTTTTGAAATTGCATTCAATATTTACTTAGGTATAAATACACCTGAAGCCATAAACTTTAGCTCCTCCTTTGGCTCAACTATCGCGTCTATTTCATCTTGACTCAGGCCTTCATCTTCAGCATAATGCTTCAGCTCGTCTACGCTCGTCACATCTTTGAATGCATAGCCATTCATGACCACCTCCTGCCCAGCGATATCCATAGGCATAAAGAAACCGTAATCCTTAAACTTAACAAACATGCTTTCTCCATTATCAGCTACAATGTTCATCCAGCATCCCTTTTTCAAGCATACAGATTCGACCTTGCCTTTAACTACTGCATTGAGGCTATCCGTAGTATTCATTTGATTTGCTAAGTCTGCAAATTCCATGTGTTTTTTAGCTTTAAATTTTTCGCCATAAAATCCGTCATCAGCTACTTTTACAGCAGAGCTACAAGCAAAAATGCCCAATACAATAAATAGATAAAGAAGATTTTTCATATTTCTGTTAATTAAGTTTTAAAACCGAAAAGAATATCATTCGCCTCACAATATACTCACTTTTCTTCAAGTTATAAATGCACTTCAAAAACGAAGTAATTCACATCATAAAACTCTTACCTATAAGTCAATAGCAATACTTTAATAACAAGCGATATTATTCACCATCTAAAAGCTAAATCGCATGAAGTATCTATTGAATTGTATTATCCTCATTACCGCCACTGCGGGCTTATCGGCACAATGTCTTGATGGCAATTGCTGGAATGGCGAAGGCACCTATTTATACAACAGTGGCGCACAGTATACCGGTCAATTTAAGGACGGAAGGATTAATGGTCATGGCACCTTACTCTTTAGCAACGGCAATCTCTACAAGGGCTTTTGGAAAGATGACTATAGAGAAGGCAAGGGAAATCTTGTATTTACTGATGGAGGATACTATTCTGGAGACTTCAAGAAAAGCAAGTTTAATGGTGAAGGAGAGTTCAACTACCCCAATGGTGATCTTTACAGCGGAGACTGGAAAGACAACCTCCCAGAGGGCAATGGCCAATATAGCTTTGCGAGTGGAGATTTATACACTGGCCAATTCAAGACTGGAAAATTTCACGGTCAAGGCACCATGCTCTACGCTGCTGGTGGCAAATACGTTGGCCAATGGGCAGACAACAAAAAGAATGGGCCAGGCAAAATAATCAATGCTTCTGGTGAGACTCAAGAGGGACAGTGGAATGCTGGCGAAATGATTCGTACAGAAAGCAGCAAAGCCAATACACCCTCGGGGTCCAAAAAAGATCCTTCAAAAATCAGAAAAGTCAACAAGCCAAAACCTTTCCCAAAAAGCAAGGTCAAAGACTGTAATAAATACTTTTGCGAAGCGGAGCAAGGTCAATACATCTATAAAGATGGCACCAAATATATTGGTGAATTCCAAGGAGGAAAACCTATAGGTAAAGGCACCGTATTTTATGCCAATGGAGATAAGTATGTCGGAACCTGGGACACCAATCGACCACATGGAAATGGGATCCTGTATTTTAAGAATGGCCGTGTTCTTCAAGCCAGTTGGAGAGATGGCAATGTCATCAAACGCGTAGATACCATCAAAGACATTCCTGAAGAAATAGTAGAAGTAGACGAAAACAACGATGTAAAAATATGGTCTGTCATAGTAGGGGTATCCAGATACACACATATGCCCACCTTAAAATATACTGATGATGATGCATACCACTTATATGCATTCCTCAAAAGTCCAGAAGGAGGCGCAGTACCTGATGAACAGATAGCCGTACTTATCGATGAGGATGCCAACCGTAACCAAATCATCCGCACCATGAAACACAAATTTCATCAAGCCGATGCCAATGATGTGATTGTTTTTTATTTTTCAGGACATGGTTATGATGGCTCTTTCATCCCTTCTGATTTTGATGGACAAAATAACTTACTCAAACATCAAGACATCATCGAGATCTTGGAAGAAAGCAAGGCTAAGCACAAAGTAGTATTCGCAGATGCTTGTCACTCTGGAAGTCTTGATACTAATAACACACTCGCCATGAAGGCTCCTTATAAAAATAAACTCCATGATTATTACACTCAGTTCAATAATTCAGATGGAGGCTTAGCACTTTTAATGAGCTCAAAAGAAGAAGAATATTCCCTTGAAGATCATGGACTCAGACAAGGTGTATTTAGTCATTATCTCATGAGAGGACTTAAAGGAGAGGCCAACCGTAACAACGATTACACCATAAACATAAGTGAGCTATTTGACTACGTGCATAGCAACGTCACCCGCTATACCGGCAGTGTACAGACTCCCACTATCACAGGTGACTATGATAGAAACATGCCAGTAGCTATGATTAGATAAAGTAAATCCCCCCTTTCCCCATAACCATTAATCAATAATAGTTTCTTTTTTGTAGACGGCGGCTCCATCAATTGGGTCGCCGTTTTTTTTATAGTAGATTATTCCATAATGTGACAAAGCGGATGGACTTGTGAAAACTACCATTTTTCACTTAAGTTCTGCCGTATTATAAGCCATCCCCTCCTTTCCCTAAGCATACGCCTTGATAGGTATATCATATTTGAATTATACTTAATATAGGCATAACTTATGCACTATTAATCACAATTATAAACCATATCATATCAAAGTCTTAGATGAGATCATTCCTTATTATTTCAGTCCTTTTATTAGTATTCAACTTACAGTTCATCAGCGCCCAGTGCGTATCTGGTGATTGCCAAAATGGTACTGGTAAATACATTTTCCCTAGTGGCGCAAGCTATGAGGGTGAATTTCTGAATGGCGAAGTACACGGTCATGGCACTTGCCACTATACCGATGGCAGCATCTATGATGGTCAATGGAAGTATCGATTTCCACATGGTCTAGGCAGCAAATTATATGCAGACAAAGAGATGTGGACAGGTGACTGGATTAAGGGCCGCCCTATCAGCAAGGAAGGAAAGATGTTTGATGAATCATTTATCAGCAAAGGTGCTGTAACCTATGACGGTACAGACATTCAATTTGGCTGCATCAAAGGCAACTGCACACTCGGCATTGGCACATATGCCTATGCAGACGGCAGCAAATACGAAGGCCAATTTAAAGATGGCAAACGTCATGGATGGGGAGCTTTCTACTACCACAATGGTGACAAATATGTAGGTGACTTTAACCTCAACTTTGAAGAAGGCCACGGCACTATTTATTACCAAAACGGGCAATTGGCCAAAGGTTCTTGGTACAAAGGGGAATACCTAGGCGACCAGCTCGTAGCCAAAGGCAGCGTGGGATGTATCCAAGGAGATTGCCTTAGCGGAATTGGAAAATTCATCTATCAGGATGGTGCCATGACATACGATGGATCATTTGCAGACGGCCTGCCTAACGGCCTCGGAAAATGTACATACAGCAATGGTGAAATATACGAAGGAGAATGGAAAAATGGTGGCTTCAATGGCAAAGGTACTTTACACCTCAATGATGGCACCAAGGTAAGTGGCCTGTGGCTCAACGGCACATTGGTCAATACCATTGCAGAAGAAGCACCGGCTATACCAGAAGCATCCGCCAAAAACGCGCCTCAAGTTTGGGCCGTAGTCATTGGCGTTTCTTCATACGAACACATGCACACACTCAAGTACTCGGATGACGATGCCTACAAGGTATACGCATTCCTCAAGAGTCCCGAAGGTGGCTCACTCAACGACAGCAACATAAAAGTTCTCGTGGATGACACTGCTACTAGAGAAGGTATATTGGATGCACTTTCGAGCACCTTTTCCAAAGCAGGTCCAAACGACTTGGTGATGATGTACTTTTCTGGTCACGGCCTCAAAGGTTCATTCTTGCCCATCGATTTTGATGGCTCCAACAATAAGGTTTTCCACCATGAGATTACTGAGATCCTAGAAAGCAGCCCTGCCAAGTTTAAGCTTTGCATAGCGGATGCTTGCCACTCAGGCAGTCTATATACCGAGAAGGGTGCCATGCGCAATGCCTTCGAATCATACTACCAAGCACTAGCACAATCCAAGCCGGGAATGGCTTTGATCATGTCCTCCAAGTCTGAGGAGACTTCGCTCGAAAGCAACAATCTACGCCAAGGTGTATTTAGCCACTTTTTATTGCGTGGCCTCAAAGGAGAGGCGGACCACAATAAAGATCACACGGTAGTCTTGCAAGAACTCTTCGACTACATTTGCCACAACGTCAAGGAGTACACCTCCAAGCGTCAATCGCCAATGATCCGTGGAGATTACGATCCGCAAATGGTGATATCCGTAAGTAAATAGTAGCTAAGCGACATAGCTAAAGACCTCTATTTTTATGTGTGTTTTTATTTGGCTGTGCCCCCGACTTATCGCCGAAGAGGCGAACGTCAGGGTCGGGCTATGCAGAGGTCCGCTATCGCTACCGTCCTACGGACACCTCCTATCGTCGGTCTCTTTCTATCCCTCACAGTAAAAGACAGACGCACTTTCCATATAATCAAAGAACTAACTGCAAAGAAAGAATAGACCCTCTTCTCTCGTTTGCTCCTTTGTGAACTTTGTGGTCCACCGAAATCAAAATAATAATGCTGTAATCCATCCATTAACAAATCCCGGAGGGTGACATAATTATAGCCCAGTGCGGCAGCGCTGGGTAAATAAGATGATGCAAAATCCAATTTGGCGGGATTTTTCTTTTAAAAATCATGACAAATTGCTTCTGGGGTAGAGGACGTTTTGACACGTGTATAGCATCGAGGTTGAAAACCTTGACGAACTGTGATTTGGAATACGGACTAAGTAGTGCTGCGCAGTGCTTAGTCCGTATTCTACTTGTCGTAAATAATAAAGCTATAATCTATCCATTATCCAATCCCGGAGGGATGACATAATTATAGCCCAGTTCGGCAGCACTGGGTAAATAAGATGATGCAAGATCCAATTTGGCGGGATTTTTCTTTTAAAAATCATGACAAATTGCTTCAGGGTAAAGAACATTTTGACACGTGTATAGCATCGAGCTTGAAAACCTCGACGAACCGTGATTTGGAATACCGACTAAGTAGTGCTGCGCAGTGCTTAGTCCGTATTCTACTTGTCGTAAATAATAAAGCTATAATCTATCCATTATCCAATCCCGGAGGGATGACATAATTATAGCCCAGTGCGGCAGCGCTGGGTAAACAAGATGATGCAAAATCCAATTTGGCGGGATTTTTCTTTTAAAAATCATGACAAATTGCTTCTAGGTAGAAAACGTTTTGACACGTGTACAGCATCGAGGTTGAAAACCTCGACGAACCGTGATTTGGAATACCGACTAAGTAGTGCTGCGCAGTGCTTAGCCCGTATTCTACTTGTCGAAAATAATAATGCTGTAATCTATCCATTAACCAATCCCGGAGGGATGACATAATTATAGCCCAGTGCGCCAGCACTGCGTAAATAAGATGATGCAAAATCCAATTTGGCGGGATTTTTCTTTTAAAAATCGTGACAAATTGC
>CALJVI010000313.1 GCA_937974575.1 uncultured Saprospiraceae bacterium
CAAGGAAATGGAGCGGCATAAGACGCTCTTTGTTAAGGGTGCAGCAGAGAATAATATTGATGAGGAAAAAGCCTTGGAGATTTATGACATCATGTTCAAGTTTGCCAACTATGGTTTCAATAGATCGCATGCTGCTGCCTACTC
This sequence comes from uncultured Saprospiraceae bacterium, assembly GCA_937974575.1. GTDB lineage: Bacteria > Bacteroidota > Bacteroidia > Chitinophagales > Saprospiraceae > JALZVN01. The sequence continues at coordinate 145 of CALJVI010000313.1, forward strand.
CGTTGTAGCATTTCATACTGCATACTTAAAAGCACATTATCCTGCTGAGTTTATGGCAGCAATCCTAACACATAGTAAGAACAATATCGAAAAGCTGACTTTCTTTTTGAGAGAATGTAAGCGTATGAAGCTGACCGTACTGGGACCTGATGTGAATGAAAGTGAAATGAATTTCACGGTGAATGAGCTGGGGCATATCCGATTTGGTTTATCAGCACTCAAGGGGGTAGGTGAAGGCCCAGTAGAAGAATTGGTAAGATCCCGCACAGAGGAAGGGCCATTTACGACAGTATATGAGATGATGCGTAGATTGAATCTGCGGACCATCAATAAGAGATGTATGGATAGTCTGGTCAAAGGGGGGGCATTGGATCTGTTTGGAATAGCTCGTGGAAACTACTTTGCACCTTCTGATAAATTTGATACTTATCTCAATCATTTGTTGAAGTATGGTAATGTTTATCAAAAACAAATAATAGAAACCGCGAACTCTCTATTTGGGACTTCTAGTGAGATCATGGTGCCTGAGCCAAAGGTACCTGAACATGTGCCATGGCCACTCATCCAAAAGTTGACAGAAGAGCGAGAGGTAGCAGGTATTTATATCAGTGGCCATCCGCTCGATGATTATAGAATGGTTGTAGAGCACTTTACGACTTGCTCGCTCGAAGATGCCACCTTGCATCCACATCGACCTTCCAAAGTAGCAGGTATTGTAACCATGGCTAATCATGGTTTTGATAGTAAAGGAAATGGACGTGGATTTTTTGCCTTGCAAGATTATACCAGTGGAATCGAAATTTCTCTTTGGCGTGATGACTATCAAAAATTTAAACATCTGTTTGAGGTAGGACAGTGTCTATATCTGAGAGGCGTGTATGAACCACGATGGAGAGGTGCCGATACTTTTGCTTTTAACATTAAAGAGGCTAAACAACTGGCAGTAATGGAGGATGAGGTGGTAAGCAGTCTGACTATAAAGGTTATGCTGGATCAGATAAACGAAAACTTTGTCAAAGAGATGAAGAATATCGTAAGCAATAATAAAGGAAGCAATATGCTCAAATTGGAAATCCGAGATATTGAAGAGCGCTTACTGTTACCGATGTACAGTAGAACTTACAAAGTGAAGGTGGATAATAAACTGATCGAAAAGTTGGATGAGATGAGTATACGGTATAGTTTGGAGTAGGAAATTCTAACCTTAGCGAATCTAGATTAGGGCTCTTAGAATAGCCTAATAAAGTAAATCGTGCACAGTGCAGCTGCTAAAATAAAGGCGACTTTCCAGTAATAACTTTTTGATTCCAGAAGGAATACTGAAGCATTGCTCTTGCTACTGAGTATGGCAAGTGAAAGAGCTGCTATGATGGGTAATCCATAAAAGGCGTTGTATCCATTGTAGGTGCTGCCGTATACTAATGTCACTATCCCGAACAACATAAGAGATACACTTGCTGCTATCTCTACTTTTGATAATAGGGCTCTTTCATTAAAAAGACGTAAGAATGGCAAGATGCCTATGTAGGCATAGATAATCATTCCGATAATGCCACCCTCACAAAGGATACTTTGCAAAGAACAATTTGGATGAATTTTTTCTGTTGACCCAAGAGTACTAGAATCTTGAGAGATATAATTTTGATAAGCAGGTTCCCAGTTGTTTTTACCATGTCCTATGAATGGCGAATTCGAAAATAGATGAGTGCTGTGATCTAAGATCTGAACTCTGGTAAATTGTCGTCCATATTTTTCCATCATAAAGGATGTGTCGCCCGTTGCTTCGCTTGATATATGGTAGGTAGCCATGTACAGAGCACTTATCAATAAGCCCAAAAATCCAATCAGTACAAAGTACTTGTAGTTACTTTTATAGCTTACGGTATAGAGTGTGTAAATCACCGAAACCAGCATAAGCAGAATAGTCACTTCTATTAGGTCGGAAGCAATACTAACTATCACTGATGTTGCGAGTATCAAAGGCCCTATATATCGACTGATGGCTTTGTTGCTGAAAAGTATAAAGGGTAATAAAATGAGAATTAAGGAGGCTAAGCGTTCTTGGTTAATTCCCATTGTAGACAGGACAAAAGTGTCAGTCAAATGGCTTGCACTGAAATCAGAACCGATGGATTCTTTTAGGAAATATATCTGTAAGCAGAGTGCTATCACTAATGAAAACCCTGCAGCCCAAAATAGATAATCTCGTACTTGCTTGACTTCCCAATCTATGGTTTCAAATGCCTTGTAGCACAGATAGATGAGTGTAGTTGTCAAGGTGCCATATATGGCATAAGTTGGGTTGATGGACCAGAGTGTACTTAATCCTGAAAATACAATGAGCACTACCCACCAAAAATCAACCGAATAAACTTTTGTATTACGCTCTTGATTAGCAATCTGAAATCCAAAGATAAGCATCAAGAATATACCTACCCCAAGTGCTCTTCCAGAAGAAGCAGACTGTAGTAATAGTCCCTCAGGTACGAAGAGTGTACCCAGTAGGAATACTGCTAACAAACAGAGTAAAGTGATTTTTCTGGTCAATTCGTTTTAATAGTAGGTTGTAAATGTTTTCCAATATAGTGTTAAAGTTTTTAATTACCCGACTCATAATGTTGTGATATTACATTTTTTTTATTGTAATATATCATGTGGCTATTAACATAGAACTTACGCTTGATCAATGATTCTAATTAGATATAATTACTTTCAACTCTAGTCATAGTTAATAGAGATACCCTTTAAAAGAAACGTTCTATTTTTTATCTTCACACAAAAAAATGAAATTCAATTCTACATTATTATTCCTTTTTATTAGCGTTTGCTTATTCTCCCAAACCAAAGATCCCAAAGACACCGAAGTCTGGGAGCCAGAACCACGTGTCGTTACTTCAAAGGTAACTGGCGCTGCACCTTCTGATGCAATTGTACTTTTTGATGGTTCCAATCTCAATGCTTGGCAAAGTACTAAGGTAAAGGAAGGCCCTGCGGAGTGGACGCTCATAGATGGAGATGCAGTACAGGTGAAGCCTGGTACAGGAGATATCATGACGAGGCAAGCTTTTGGTGATGTGCAGCTGCACCTTGAATTTAAAACACCTGAAGCCATAGAAGGGGACGGACAAGGAAGAGGCAATAGTGGAGTATTTTTTCAGGGAAGATACGAAGTGCAAATATTAGATTCCTACGAGAATAGAACCTACTCAAATGGGCAAGCAGGAGCAGTATATAAACAACACTTACCATTGGTCAATGCATCGCGTCCTCCTGGGACTTGGCAGACGTACGACATCATTTTTAAGGCACCTACCTTTAATAAGGATGGGATAAAGACCAGTCCAGGTTATGTCACTGTTTTGCATAACGGAGTTTTGATTCAAAATCATGTAGAAATTTATGGTACAGTAGAGTACATCGGTTTGCCAAAGAACAAAGCTCATGGCGATGACTTTATCAAACTCCAAGATCATGGCAACCTCATCCAATATAGAAATATCTGGGTCAGAGAGTTATAATTATTATTTAGTTTGGACTAGCGCTGAGAAGGAGGGCTACTAGTGTAGAGCCTGGTAGCGCAAGCAGTAGCAGACATCTTGCACATCCCAATGACCAGCGGGAATGGGATGTGTAAGATGGCCGAGCGAATAGCGAGCTCCGTATCATAGCGACTCCGTCTGTGCGTCAGGCAGTCGGGTAGGGTATGTGGCGAAAGCTAGAAGTAGTGCTGACGGAGTAGGCCCCAGAAAGATAACAATATAAAAATGGATTTTTTTCTTCAAACTTGTACGCCTCAACCAGCACAGAGCAAAGACTATTTTGTTAAGCTTGGTTTTAAAATTGTAGACCACGAGAATTATTTCATTGCCTATGATAGTCAGATGAAGTTGCTCATCGGGTATGATCGTAAAACTCGTCCTGGAATAACTTTGCTAAAAGAAGATTGGAGTCTCGAACTAGAAGCCATCAAGATGCATACTAGAGTAGTGACAAAAGAGGAGGGTTATTTTTTTTCGGATCCATCTGGATCTTGGTATCGCTTGATAGAAGGGCCGTCTTTAGCAGTGCCAAATACGACAGCTGCCTGTATACTTGGAAATTTTGCGGGCATCAGTTTAGAAACTTTGGATATTGCCCAATCTTTAAAGTTGACCACAAGCCTAGGCTTTGAACTATCTGCAGGGGCGATAGATAAGGGTTGGGTAAGCTGCACGGATCAGCTAGGGAATACGATTAGTCTGATGACTCCATTCTCTTGTCCACATATGTTTCTGAATCCATCTGCAACCTTCTTTAATGGCAAAGAGAATACACAAATCATAGCGAATATCCGCTCATTGAATATTTCGATTATGGAAGAGATCACTGCCTTTGATCCCAAAGGTCAAGTGGATAATGTTATTTTAAGGGAACCAGGAGGCTATGGTTTTTTTATATTTAATGACTGATGAATCATACCATATTCAATAAAAGACAGTAAACAGGCTTCTGTAAATTGGTCCATTGGGTCAATATTGCTTCGAAGCAGTTTGTTATCTTCAGATCTAAATGTTATAAAAAGTAAGCATTGCCTAAAAAAGATGTCTTTTTCACGATCCATATTCCATTTGTGACGTTAAACGGATGTATCCATCGTACAGAATATCGTATATTGTGACGTATATTATTCAATAAATTATCTATCGCAGCAGCTATGTATTTGACAGAAGAGCATGAATTTTTTAGAAAGAGCTTTGCAGATTTCTTAAAAAAAGAAGTAGTCCCTCACATTGATAAATGGGAATCCACAGGAACAATTGATCGTTCTATTTGGCCAAAATTTGGGGAGATGGGCTACTTTGGAATTAAGTATCCAGAGGCTTATGGGGGAACTGATTTGGACATGTTTTACACTGTTATTTTTCTTGAAGAGCTTCAAAAAATAAATTCTGGAGGTTTTGCAGCAGCCATGTGGGCACATGCTTACCTTGCGATGACGCACCTCAATGCAGAAGGATCCGGTGCTATCAAAGAAAAATATTTGGCAGCAAGTATTGCCGGAGAAATGATAGGCTGCTTGGCTATTTCAGAGCCTTTTGGGGGTTCAGATGTGGCTGGTATGCGCACTACAGCAGTAAAAGATGGAGACCAATATATCATCAACGGAAGTAAAACATTTATTACCAATGGGGTATATAGTGACTACTTGATCGTAGCTGCCAAGACTAGTCCTGAGGCAGGTAATAAGGGCATCAGTTTATTCTTGATAGACAGGGATACACCGGGTGTGAGTGCTTCCAAATTGGATAAGCTGGGATGGCGTGCGAGTGATACTGGCGAAATAGCTTTTGCGGATGTCAAGATCCCTGCTAGCAATCTCATGGGTGAGGAAGGTAAAGGTTTCTTTTATATTATGCAGCACTTTGCTTTTGAGCGTCTCATCATGGGCATCAATGCACATGCACGTGCAGAGCATGCCATCGAATATACCTTGCAGTATATGTCTGAGCGTAAAGCTTTTGGAAGAGAGATCAATAAATTTCAAGCCTTGCGTCACACTATGGCGGAGCATTTGAGTGCAGTAGAAGTCAATAAAGTATTTAATTATAATGTAGCATACCGTCTCGATCAAGGGGAGTATGTTGTGAAGGAGGCAAGTATGTCCAAGTTGATGTCTACCAAAATGGCAGATGAGGCTATATATGACTGCCTGCAGATGCTGGGTGGATATGGATATATGGAAGAGTACCCATTGGCACGTATGCTGCGTGATTCTAGGTTAGGACCTATCGGTGGGGGAACTTCAGAAATACTCAAAGAGATCATCAGTAAAATGGTGATTGACAAAAAGAGCTACAAGCCGAGTACAAAAGTATAGATTCTATTTTTCATTAATTTTTTTTTGGGGCCATCCCATACTAGAAGAGACCTTGCGCGCAAGGTCTCTTCTAGTATGGGTCGCTACGTTTCAGGACTCGGTGTTCACCTCGGTACGCGGCTTGTCCGACATCCTCAGCGCGCACTTCCTCGTACCTCGTCACCCTTGCACATCGCTTGTCCAAAAGAACTCATATTTCATTCTGTAAAATAACAAAACAGTATGACCTATAAGTAGTAAGTAATCCATATCTTAGACCAGCATGTAGAGATTATGGATGTTGAAAAATTGATTTATGGGGATTAAACATATTGAGATAATACTATGGCTTAGTATGCTTGGATTGGTCTTTACTTGTGACCAAAAGAAGAGTATAGATGGGGGCGCTGAGCAGATAGCTCAAGTGGGAACATCAAAGGATGAGGTCATTGTCTATGAGCAATTTGATGACATGGCATTTCGGTTTGAACATGAAAATGATACTACTTATGTGATCAATTTTTGGGCTACCTGGTGTAAGCCTTGTGTCGAAGAGCTACCATACTTTGATCAATTGTTTAAAGAGTACAGTGATCAAAAAGTAAAAATAGTTTTAGTTAGTCTAGATTTTCCAAAACAAATTGACAGCAAATTGATTCCTTTTATAACAAAGCATAAGATATTGCCAGAGGTCGTTGTACTGAAAGATCCAGATGCTAATGCTTGGATAGATCGCGTGAGTGAGGATTGGGATGGTGCAATACCTATTACCCTGATTTATAATAGAAATAGACGTTTATTTCTTTCAGGGGAGCTTGACGATTATGAGGGTTTAAAAGATAAAGTTGAATCATTAGTCTCTAAATAAAAATCAATAATTATGAATATTAAAAATCTATTAATTCTAGCTACTTCTGTTTTATTCTCGCTTGGCTTTACGAGCTGCACCTCAAGTAATGCCAAAGTAAATGCAGAAAGTACACAGATAAGCACAGCCGATAAGAAGTCAAAAAAGGAAGAAGCCACTCATGGGGGCTTGCATGTCGGAGATACTGCTCCAGATTTTTCTCTAAAAGGTACAGATGGCAAGATGACATCATTAGCTGACTATAATGAAGCAAAAGGCTTTATCCTCACCTTTACCTGCAATCATTGCCCATATGCTGTGATGTATGAGGATCGTCTCATTGCTTTGCATAAAAAGATGTCCAAATTGGGATACCCAGTAGTAGCCATCAATCCTAATGATCCAAAGGCAAAGCCGGAAGATAGCTATGATAATATGATTGTCAGAGCAAATGAAAAATCATTCCCATTTGCTTACTTGTTTGATGAAGGACAAAAAGTGTATCCTCAGTACGGCGCCACGAAAACACCACATGTGTTTTTATTGGACAAAGAAAGAAAAGTTAGATACATAGGATCTATCGATGATAGTGCAAGAGATGCGGATGCTGTTACTAAAAAGTATGTGGAAATGGCGATAGAGGCCTTAGAGAAAGGTGAAAATCCCAAGCCAGAATATACCAAGGCGATTGGTTGTTCTATCAAGAAAGTGTAAGTAAAACAGACTGGATAAAAAAACGCGTGACTTGAAACAAGTCACGCGTTTTTTTTTGGGATTATATCTTATGATTCATAAATTAAAATAAAAATGACCGAACAGACTCTACAGAATAAGAAATCCACTTCGACGGTTTTGTAGAGAAAAGAGGCTTGAAGTTATAATTTAAAGCAATTTTTATCAGTTGAATTGGAAATTGAAAAGCATCTTTCAAGGTGATTTTGGAGCCTTCTACTTCAGTCCATTTTTTTAGAGAGACTTCTTTAAATTTTTTAAGCATGGACTTCTTGCCATATTTATTGCGCATGCGCATCAATAATTCAATATCAAACAGCCACTTCGATATAAAGGCTTTCTGAAAAAGCGTGTTTGCGGTATGTCTAGTAAACACCTTCGCACCACATTGGGTATCGTTTATTTTTAGTCCAATGATCCACTGGATAATTTTGTTGAAAATATTGCTACTGGCTGATCTAAAGGGAGTTCTTTGGATGGTTGCAGTATTGACTCGAGTACGAGATCCGATCACCATGCCCCCCTCATCAAGGTCATCATCTAGAGAATGAACTAGGTTTTCATAATCTTCAAATCCGGTGGCTAGATCCGCATCCATAAAACCAATATTCTTAGCATTAGTATTCTGAAGCATATAGTTTACTCCAGAACGTATAGCTTCAGCCTTACCGTTATTTCTAGGCGCATCATATACGTGCACACGTGATTCTCGTCCCGCTTGAAAGGTTTTTAGCATCTTAAGCGTACTATCTGAACTTCCATCATTTACGAAACAAACGGTGTAATTCTTATGCTCGGCGAGAAATTCGTGAAAAGATTCAAGATCCAGTCTGTCTGCTTCATTGTAGCAAGGTACTACTATTGCATTCTCCATATTAGTTGGGCTATGTATGGAGGGTATCGGTTAAATTTATATGGGGAGACAGTATGTTATATTCAAGATTGTTGCCAAAAAAACAGGCTGTGACGACCTGGACGTCGAATTTAGAATTTTATTTTCACCTATATATATCTTTATGGTAATCAACTCGTAATACTATAGTTAGGATTGTAAAGCCTACTAAATAGCCTAAAATTATTTTGGATAAAGGAAGAACATATTATTTGATTGCACTGCTATCGGTCCTGATATTGCACGCAACCACTAATTTTTTCACATTTGATCAGACTTATGATGCTTATGTGCACATCTTCTTTGCCGATCATTATGCTGAAAATTGGTTTGACAACTGGGATTACCGTTGGTATACTGGATTTAACATTACGTCATATCCACCTTTAGTACATCAGATTGTAGCCTTGCTTTCAATGGTAATGGGCTTAAAGCTGGCATTTTTCTTTTGGTCTGTGCTTATGGTCTTGTGGTTGGTAAGAGGGATGTACTACTTTGCGCAGCTGTGGGTCAGTAAAGAGGCAGCAGGTATTGCTGCAATTTTGATGGTGTTTACGGGGAGTCTTACAGAAGCAATGCATATTTTTGGTCAGATCCCTAGTATCACGGGAATTGCTTTTCTACTGAATTCATGCCCAGAAATATATAAGTGGATCATCACTAATAAACGATCTCATCTTTGGTTAAGTATTGCATTTTTAAGTGTTACTTCAGCAGCACACCATGTCACTACCATTTTTGGAATGGTGTTTTTTATTTTTCCTACTATTGGTTTAGCCTTAATAGATCTTTGTATTCAAGATAAAGGATCTATAGAGGATGTCCGTATCAAAGACTTTTTTACAAAAATGGCAAGCTACTTAACACGGCTTATACCATTTGGTGTCGCAGTGGGACTGATTGTTATAATTGTTATTTTTCCTTATTGGGTCTGGACCAACTCGGATCCAATAAGTCAAGTCCCGATTCCGCATGGCTCTAGAGAGTCATTTATCGAACAGCCGAATTTGGGCGTTATATTCTTTATCTTTCCATGGGGTATTATGTTGTTTGCCTTACCATATATAATCTCAAGATCATACTATCGTCGCCATATATTTATCGGCTTATCCTTGACCTTATTATTGATTTTAGGTACTGGTGGTACAACCCCTATACCCAGATGGATACTTGGAGATCATGCATATGAAATTCTTACTCTAGATAGATTTACATTCTGGGCAACTTTAATTTCTGTCCCATTCTTTGGGGAATTTATGCATAAGTTATATACTGGTGAACTTAAGAAAATTAAATACAACTCACACTTTAGAAAATTTACTTTAGTGTTTTTCTCTCTGGGTATTATTATTTTTAATGTCCTGATTGTGAATGCGGGTTACTTTCAAGCTTTCCAGCCAAAAGAGATAGATCCCAATCCTATAGTTAATTTCCTAAGTCGAGATAAGCATAGTGACTGGCGATATATGACCTTAGGCTTTGGAGATCAAATGGCGTGGTTATCTGCTAATACGGATGCCTTATCCGTTGATGGCAATTACCATAGTGCAAGAAGACTGCCTGAGATGACCTCAAAGGCTGTAGAACGATTAGAAAATGCAAAATACCAAGGGGAAGAAGGCATTAGTTCTTTAAGAGAGTTTTTAACGGTACCTGAAAAGTTTAGCTTGAAATTCATTTTTGCAAATGATAAATTCTATGAACCAATTCTGTTTTTTCTCGGCTGGGATAAGATTAGTCAATTGGAAAACAATGTCGTAGTATGGCAGCGGCCAGATGTACCGCCACTTCCAGATTTATTGCCCAGAAAGAATATCCCTTCTATTCAAAGATTCATGTGGGGTGTTTTACCGCTGATCTGTTTTTGCTTTGCTGTCTTTCTTTACATCAAGCAGCTATACACGAAAAATTGGGTTATGTTCAATTCTTCATTGTCGCAATTGATAAAGCTAACAAAGCCAGAGATTAGGAGAAAGTCCGTATGGTTTACCCAGTCTGCTTGGATGATATTCTTGCTTCTTCTATCCGTTGGGTTTGCTTCTTTCGTCGCCATCAATCATGACGATCATGCCAGCCCTGAACGAGTTATTAACGCATATTTTGATGCAATAAATTATAAGAAATTTAAGAAAGCTTACTCCTACTTAGATAAGGAGACGAGGCCAACGATGGATCAGTATATGCTGGAGCTTTCCTTGGAAGATGGAATTTTAGCCTCTTACTCGATTCTTGACTCTATTAAAATGTTGGATGTAAGCTATGAAAGTGCTACTGAGGCTAAGACAACAGTGGGCGTATTGTCTACGACTTCACTTATGAATTATAATACCACTGAATACTTGGATTTAGTAAAAAGAGATGGAGGTTGGTATTTAAAGCATGATGTATTTGAAAAGGATGTTCCTGCAGATCAATTCTTCGGTATTCCCGATATTTCCTTTCATAAACAAGGTAGAAGAAAAGCGGATGTCAGTACAACACGACGTGAGGATGTTTTGGATCGACCAGAAGCATTCATTCTTCAATCCTCGCTTGTGCAAAAAGATGGCAACTATTACATCGTCGGTGAAGTACAAAATGTAGATAATGTACCAGCTTATATCACAGTAGAGGGATCATTGTTGGATGAAAAAGGGAAACTAATTTCGAGGTATAATGCAGGAAATGCTATTGTGCATAGGTTATTACCAAACGAGAAGACTCCTTTTAGGATTGATTTTGAAAGTCAATTGGATTCTTTAGAAGAAAACTATTTGTACCTAGAAAGTAACCAGGATTATGCAAATGAAGTATACAAGGTACCTGATGACTTCAATGTTTTCATTAGAACTATGGTTAGCGGGCAGAAAATGTATAAACTGATGGGAGTTAAAGAGCTGTCTGTCAGTGGAAATGATGTGAATGGTTCATTGGTTAATTATGGGACAAATGAAATAAGTATTCCTCAAATTTTACTTGCAGAATATGATCAGAGTAACCAGTTGAAATGGATAGAAACTAAATACCTGAACAGTGGTCTTAGGCCTCAACGTAAAAAGAAATTCAAGATTAAGTCTAAAATAGACGAAGTGTTGCTGGTGAAAACGGGAAGTGAAAACCAACTATTTGTAAACGGAACTTCCAAAGGGCAAATGAAATACTTCGATAGAATTGAAGATCATCTAAATGAACAGAATAATATAAAACTAAATAAAATTGATAAGAGTACTTTGAAAATCTATATGAACTGCTTTGTATATGATTTAAATTAAATAATGAAGAAATATTGTTTCTTTCTCATGAGTATTGGGTTTCTAGCCTTGACTTTTGGTTGCAATGTCAGCACCATAGAGAATGTACAATGTATGTCAAAAGGGAAAGCGGAAATAAAATACTTTAAAGACAAATACAAAGCTGGAGATAAAATCAAAATCAAAGTAGAAACCAAAGACTTGGACCGTGAGGATATTCTTATCGTCTGGGATGGAAAATTTGGGGAGCAATATTTTGAAAAGAAAGTTTACAGTGAAGATTTTATATTTAATTTTCCGGATTCCATTAGTAACTACAGTGGCTTTGCTTCCATAAAAGTAGTTCACTGCAATAAAATTTTAAATAGAAAGAAAACTTATATCACTAGTCTCCATCCTAAAGGAGCTATAGAATCCTATTTGGGTCCAAAAACACTAGCCATAGACCAAAATATGGAATCTATGCTATGTCTAATTCCAACAGATAAATTTGGTAATGCCCTTGAAATTACGGACACTGTTTTGTTCAATACCAAATATAACAATATGGCTATGCAGTCTGTATCCAAAGGAATTGAAAACCTGGTGACTTATATCAAAATTGAAAATAATCAACAAGTAGGAAAAGTGCTTTTAGGGGCAAAATGTGACGATACTTATATTGATGAACAAGAAGTGGCTATCGTACAAGGTCCTATGAAAAAGGTTAAGATCAATGTTGTCGAGATGCATCCTTTCAGTGATCAAAGACAATTGGTGCATTTGAATACGGATGTGATTTATGATGCAAAGAATAATATCGTAGCTGATGGTACTAGTATCATATTTGTTGTTTATGAGAATGACGAAGTCATTGCTCAATACCAGACATATACGGTAAGTGGAATTGCTAACGTATATATCGAAAACCCAAAGAGTACTGCTGAGTGGAAGGTGTCTATATCTGGTGCTCCTCAAAAAGCAAGTATCCGATTGAATTTCGAAGATAATATAGAGTCTATTCCAGTGAGAATCGAGAAGAACCATCTCGTAATAGGGCCAGTTATTGGATCCTTGGATCAGTATATCCCTGATGGTACAGAGGTTAATGTTGTTTTTAATTATAGTATTTCTGAAACAGCCGACATAGAACATGGATTTGCACGATTGAAAATCCCAGTAAGCTTGACTGAAGCAGATGAGTTGATTTGCGAAGTTGAAATTAATGGGCAGAAAGTAAAACTGATTTATTAAAGAATGGTGATAGAGAATAACTTTTTACGATATCTTTTACCAAGATTAGCTTACCTAATCATGTTGGTAATTGTATTGTCTTTACTCGCCAATGTGTTTGCTTTTTTTAGTCATGCAAACTATATGCAACCTGAGAAAAAGGTCAAATCTATTTATAGCACCTCTTATCATGTTCCAACTACTGTGTGGGATCAACCTCAAGTAGCCAATGGTAGAATGCTAGAACAATTTGATAACGCTGAGATTACTAGAGCTTATCAGAATGCATGGTACTTTCTCAATGAGTCGCTTAGAAAGAAATCAACAGTAGGTTTGGAAGACTTTTTTGCGGATCATCTCATTGAAGAAATAGAAAAAGTAATCACCAAAGATCATGACTATATCGAAGATAGAGTGGATTTGGATCACAATATTGATTTGCATCTTTTTTCTATCGATAAGCAAGTTGCAGCTTTTAAAGACACTAATGTTAGAATAAAACGTAAAGTTGTTAATAAGGGTAGTATCGTATATGAAGAGGAAGTATACAAGAATTATGAGGTAGTTATGACTCTTGCGGACGGAAAATGGAAAGTATTGCATCTCAAAGAGATGGAGAATACAATAAAGGCGCCCGACTTTAAAAATGAACCTCGGTTTGTAATGGACTCCATCGTGACTTACGTCCAAAGTGGCGAGAGCGAATATGGTAAAGCAGCAAAGGTAAATTGCAAAACAAAGCCTCTAAAGGGATATCATAAACTCATGCCAGGAGAGACACTCTACAGGCTTTCCAAAAAGTATAATGTTTCGGTAAAACAAATGATGAAGTGGAACAAAATTGCAAATCTGGCAGACATAAAAGCATGCAGTCATCTAAGGGTAGTTCCTCAACAAAAGGATCGTAAAAAGATAGTCTTAGTAACGCCACGTGTCGAGCGAGAAGCAAAATTGAAAATAAGAAAAGTAGAAAAAGGAGAAAGCCTTTTTAAGATTGCTAAAGAGTATAATCTACAACCCTCTGTTTTAAAAGAAGCAAATGGGATAGAGGACATTATAATTAGCGAAGGTCAAATTTTGGAAATACCTAACCTCCTTGAGATCAATAGGTCAAAGATAAACAAGTTGAAAGGTATTAATTACTATCCGCAGGATACTCCATGGTGGGATTTTTGGACGGCATATGACTCTAAAATAATTCGTAAGGATCTGCTTACGATTAAGAAATTGGGGATGAATACCATACGTGTTTTCGTTCCAAGTGATGGTGTGATTCCAGGTTTGCAGTTCAATACTATGCTGGATAAACTAGAAAGCCTTTTGGATGAATGCGAAACGCTAGATTTGGATGTGATGGTTACCCTATTTGATTTTCCAGTTAGTTTTGATTTATCTTATTATACCAAATCAGAAAGACAACTAGAAGGATTGTTGACGAGATTTAAAGACCATCCAGCATTATTGGCTTGGGATTTAAAGAATGAACCTGATTTAGACTTTAAATTACATGGTAAAAAGAAAGTGATTCAGTGGCTAAGTTACTTGATAGAGAAAGCAAGAGTTTATGATCCAAATCATTTATTGACAATTGGTTGGTCCAATCCAGAGTCGGCTATAAATTTGAGTAAGGAGTTAGATTTCATAAGCTATCACTACTATCGAGAGGTCAGTTCATTAAAGTTGGATATGCTTAAGCTGCGAGAAGCAGTGAATAATAAACCTTTAGTCTTGCAAGAATTCGGGATTCCGTCGGATAGGAAGTGGTACAAGCCTTTAGGTTACTCAAAGGATGACCAGTCAGAATATTTGTCAGAATTCAAAAAAGAAATGGAGGCTAATAATTTACCATACATGCTTTGGACATTATATGATTTTACTGATATTCCTACGGAAGTATTTGGTCATAAACGATGGGCGACTAATAAGCAAAAGTACTTTGGCCTCATTGACCATGATGGTAAGAAAAAACCATCCTATTACATATTCTCTCCCGAATCAGCGAAATAATTTTAGCGTTACCAATTACTTGTTTTCTGTAATTAGCTTCTGAAAATGCATGATATACCAATCTGCAATATCAGACATTGGTAAGCCATTTGCCGCTACAAAATTTTGTTTAGCATTTCTTTTTCTATGATCATTATTTGTAAGCAACTTCTGCATGGCCATTGCCATTTCAGGTATACTATCCGGAGTAAAATATTCTCCGGTATATCCTTCTTCGGTTATGAGTTCTTTTAGATCTCCGATGTTGGGCAGCATAACCGCTTTTCCATAACTACCTGCCTGATGCAATACTCCAGAGCTTCCAGTAGTACTCGTATAGTCAAATGCGACAATAGTACTTGAAGAAAATAATCCAGCTACGTCTTCCTCTTCAACATATCCTGTAAAATGTATTCCTTCTGTATCTGCATATTTTTCTTTTACATTCTGTAAGTACCCTTTTACATTTGGATTGTCTGTCCCTGCTATGGTCAATTCAATAGGGAAGTCTACCAGACTTCTGACTTCAATCATTGCTTCTATTAGATTTTCTACTTTTTTGTAGGTGCCAAATTTTCCAAAAGTCAATATCTTTCTCACTTCAGGATTGTAGTCGAAGTCTGGTGTTTCCGCCGACTCAAAACTTCCATGCGGCAGTAGTGCTACATTTTTGCAGCCATACTTTTTTTCTAGGATATGAACATACTTTGGTATAGTTACCCCGACTAGATTAGCTGACAGTATGATTTTAGTTATTTGTTTTCCTATGAAGTTATACATGCTCTTCATTATGGGATTCTGTGTGATTCCTGCTGAATCATAATCTACCGTCTCTATGATATTGTGTAGCAATACCATAGAAGGTATACCATTCCATTTTGTCATCAATGGACTAAGGAGTCCAAGGGTTGCCGCAACTTTGCTGTCTCCAAAAGACAAAAATTGTAGATTATACAAAACTACATCTGGCTTAATGTCATTAATAGATTTTTTAATCTTTACTGCGGTATTCATTTTATTAAACGACCATACAGGATGAATAAACAGATTTTTAGGTCTATCCTTTGCAGGATAAGCCTTATTGTCTGGCAATATATCTGTGATGATATGAATTTCCTTAATATCTCCTTTTTGCTTGAATTGTTCTATAAGATGAAATGCATATTCGTTCAATGTTCCCTTACTAGGTGGATATGGAGAAACTATAGCTACGACTTGTGCTTCATATGCAGTAGATACTTCCTTATGATGGGCTATAGTTGGATTGCTTTTGGGCAAATCAGCTACAAATTTAGAGGGACGATTAATGCTTGAGGCGTTATTTTTCATACTTAGGATATATCAGTTTTCAATCTAATTTTTTTCTTAGTTATTCTATTTTGACTATTCGTTTTTGTGTACATGTATTGATATATGACCATGGCTAAAAACATACTGCCCATTAACACTACTTGTACCATTATGACTTCTTCCATAGACCCATGAAATAGAAAAATGCCTAAGATCTGAAGAAAGCCAACAAGCAATGAAATAGCAACTGGCGTATAATTTTCCAGTGACATATGGTAATAGACAAATACGTTAGCACAGGAGAATAGGGTAGTTGCTACAGCATACTTCCATAACAAGGGAGCAGTGATCAAATATGCGCTACCAAAAAGAATATTTACAATGAAGGTATCAAGAAAAAAGCAAGCAAGTATTATCGCAAATCCAAAGGCTCCTACTGCACCTACTGAAGCCCAAAAGAGTTGAATATGTGATTCCCCTTTCTTTTCTTTCTCAATTACTTTTGGAAACAATAAAGTAACGATTGTCCAAGTAGCAAAAAATACTACTCGCCCTATCAATGCTAGCGATGCATATAGACCAGCTTCTTTGTTTTCGAAGAAATGTTTTGCTAATAAGACATCACTATTGTTGATAATGATTTGGCTGAATTCATATAAACCTACTATTCCAAGAAAAAATAGCAACTGTCTGGAATGAGCAAAACTCACACTTTTGAAAAAACTGATCGTAGGGATTCTGGCTATAAAGGCTCCAAAAAGAAAGGACATAATAAAACCAAAAGAAATGGCTTCAATTACCCATGTCTGATGTAGAAATACACAGATGTACACCAATACACAAGTGAATACCAAACGACCCAGCATCTCTGCAATATACGTGTTGGCTAACTTTCTAAATTGATTGCTTCCTTGAAAGTATCCTCTTGACACACTCATGTCAATATACAAAGGAATAGCTACGAATAGCATTACCAATGGAGTCGTCGAACTAAAATTTAGAAATCCTCTTATTGCTTCTTGGAAAATAATAAGTAGAAAGGAAGTGCTGACCGAAAAGATCAAAGCATACTTTTTCATCCATGATATGAATGCTTCAAGTCTAGCATTCTCACCATCTGCATGATATGTGGATACAAATTTGGTGGTCGCTAGTTGGATGCCTAATGCCGTAAAGGAAAGTACTAAAACCAAGGTAGCGATGATGTTTGCCGCTGCAAACTCTTCTGGACCTAGATATCGACCCAATAATAGATTAAGTCCGTAATTGCCTATATTGACTAATAGGGTACTTGCGAATAGAAATCCAGCTTCTCCAAACTTATCTATTAAGCGCTTCATAAGTTTACTTAGCGATTGCTTTTTAAACAATTCAAATCTAATTTACTCAAATGCAAATATTCTTGAAATGTTGGATTGTTATTAGCCTGGATACAAAACTTGCAATCATGGTCTTCAGCTTCTTTTTTTAACATCACGAGGGCATTAAACCCAGTAAGGTCTATAGACTTCATTTGCTCCAAATCCACGAGTACTTGATCAGCATTCTTATCAACGTATGTGCTGATCGCTTGTCTGAACTCCAATGCCTCTATTCCGACTAAGTCACCAATTAAAGCCATATGCTGATTGTATTCGTTTGTGTCTATTTCTACTGTTAGCATGAATTTCTATTTTATTTGTTGATTGTCTTTTTGCCAAATGTATATACACCTTGTACACCAAATGCTTCATATCTAAATCCTGTAACCGTACTTTGTGAGGCATTACTATTTCGGTAATAAAGGAAAATGTGTCCATTTTCTTTAAAGCGATATCCAAGTTTTAGATCCAGTCTTCTTGTGGATTCAGAAGCAGTCTCTCTAGTAGATTGTGTACCTAATGCAATAGTGATGTCATAGATGACCTTATCCTTCTTTCTTTCTATATTGTTAATGTTAAAAAAGCCTTCTGTTCCTATAAAGTATTCTGGACTAAAGTATAGGGTAGGGTACTGTTCTAGATGTGTCATTACATTATAGTTGACACCAAATTTGATGAAAGGTATTTCAGAAAGATTATAATATAGGGAAGCAAATAATAGATTCCTTTTATTCTCATCGGTTTGAGTAGTAGCTATAAACTGTGTATATAGCCCGATTTTAAACGGAGTTCGAATATGATAGAATACTTTGTGGTGACTCATCACTATTCCCGATCTTAAAAGATCTGCATTGTAATTATGTGCTTCTTGTACAAAGTTGTACCCCGCAGTTTGACTTTTGTTGATATCATACTGCATTCCTACATCCAAAAGGATGTCATTCCTAATAGAAGAACCATCACGATCTACACTTTTTGTGGGGATCATTTGAGCCATGAAACTAAGCTGCTTAAACGCTTGAAACTTAGTACCGATTCCAATGCCCATTTGAGTAGCATAGTTCTCGTTGCTCACTTGCTCAAGACGGCGATGAGTATAGTGTACAAATGATCGAAATCTTCCATTATCTCCAATTTCAAATTTTGCTTGTTTAACATGTGCAAAATTATTTCCGATATCCCGTGCATACATATAATCCAAGGTTAGCTTAGGTCGATACTCATCTTTTACACGTTCTCTTAGATATACAGCGTCTGGCTGATTTGGTACTATCTTTAAAGCTTGATTAATATAATCTACCGAGGCTTTATATTTTTTCTCTCCTCGCATCGCCTCCGCTATTCCCATTTTTACTTCAAAGGATGGTGCATAAGTACTATCAAGGAAGTGATAGTAACTCAGTCCCTTATCGGTTTCATTATCCCATACATGCATTCTTCCACGAGCCAAAATAAGTTCTGGGACATCATTCCCATACGTTGTCATCAGCGTATCAATAAGAGCATGTGCTTTTTCATATTTTCTACTAAAGCCGAGTGCATTCACCATGCTTATACTAGCTCTCAGCTTGTCCTTTATTGTTACATCTGGACTTTCTGCTAGCTCCATAGCCATTTTACTATATTCTCTAGCTCTCTTTTTTTGGTGCAATAGAACATTGGTATATGACAGTCCGATGGTAGACTCCATAGGCTCTATCTCTTTGTCATTCAGTTGTTGATAAACCTTATTTGCCTTGAATGGCTTATCCATCCATAAATAGTTGACTGCTTTGTTTAGAAGCGCTTCTCTATCATCGGGATTTTTAGCAAGTATCGTATCCAGATGCATCATGGACGTATCATAGCTCAGCTTATTTCTATATTCCGAGGAGATAGCTAGTAGGATGTACTTTTTACTGACTTCAGCGTTTGCATTCTTAGGTTCTATGACCAGAGATTTATCAATATATTCCAATGCAGTTTGATTGTTCTTTAATCCAGCATTGGCGTTAGCATATCCAAGATTGACTACAAAATGATCAGGATTTATTTCTAAAAGTTCTGTATAAAGCTGAGCCGCTTCACCAAATCTTTCGTTCCACATGAACGCTTCAGCTAAGTTTAATAGGATTTCAAAATCACCAGGATAGTGCTCTTGTAAATGTTGAAATTGTTCGAGAGCTTCTGCTTTGCTTCCCCCCAGTCCCATTGCTCTAGCATAGCATATTTTCGCAGTCTTATTGGTAGGATAGGATTTTAGTATATTGTCAAAATATACTTCAGCTTCAGAAAACTGGCCTGTCTCTAACATAGAATAGCCCTCCTGCATATCGGCTTGCGAATATGCAAAATGGCTTATAAGGCAAAGAATCATGCCTAAGAGTAAATTACTTTTTTTTCTCACTTCTTCCTTTTCAGTCATGCATTAGAATCATTTCTAAACATGCGATTTTGAATTTATTTTGCTGGTATTTGAGGAATAAGGAGCGCAAACCATTTTTTTAAAACAGTTCACACTCCCGTTATTCATCTATTGCAAAATATCTTTACCGTGCACTATGGCGCACTCAATATTATCTTTGAAGTGTAGATCTTTCCTTCTCCACTTATTATTTGTATAAAGTATATTCCAGGTATCATTCCATCCGTCTTACCTAGAGAGAATGAATTTATTCCTTGCATTAAATTTCCTTTCTCCTCCATGATCATTCTACCAGTATTATCTGTAAGCTTCATCTCATAGCTTGTTGCATTCTCTGCATGCATATAGTATTCCGTATAATCCACAAAAGGATTAGGCTGTACTACCAGTTTTCCATCTTCAGGATCTGGAGTAAGCAATGGTATTTCACTATTATTGAAGTTTAGATTTCTTAAGTTCATTACCACTTCCTTCGTATTGGATTCTGTATTTAGTACTTCAAATACAACCATTTTCACATCCTTCCAGTCCATCTCCTCATTTCCACTAAAGTCTGATTTTGTCAAAGTGAATTTCTTTGCATCTGGAGTTAGGCGCACTGTTGTACGTGGTTGATCTTCCCAAAGAACAATGCTCTCTTTTACCACCACTACATTGACAATTGTGTTTCCTGTAGCAGTAAAAGTAAAGTTGTTGTACTGGTCCATATCCATCGGCCTAAACTTTGGCCCCATCCCTCTGAATACATTCATAGATGTATTTATCTGAGCGTTTAACGATACATCTCTATGGAGTTGGTAGGCACTAGCGTCTTCTATTTTTTCTGATGGAGAGACGGTATAGTCCACTAATGTATTTGTAGATTCTTCAAATTCAGTTCCCCATGGGCCATCCGCAAAAAACAAATCATCCATTGCTCCATATTCCGTACTGAGTCTAAAACCTACATCATATGCCTCTTGCATATCTAGCGAGATTACATGACGCAATGATTTATCTAATTCATAAGTTTGGAAAGCACTTTCAGTTCCACTAGTCTCCGTCACAGTCTGCTTACCTTCGATAGTTATACTTTTGCTTTGGTTCTTATTTATTATGTGTAAATCAAGCTTACCATTATTTATTTTTCCGTGACTTACAAATACTCTTGGTGGCTTTGTAGTTTCTATACTAGCTATCTCACTATGTTGACCAACTCTTTGTAGGGTAGCATCTACCAGTTGAGTAAGTGAGGCGATATCATTGGCCCAGATTTGGAAATTATACATTTCTGCTTTCTGAGAGTAATGTTCCTTTAGCCAGTGATTTTCAATGTGAGCCCCCTTATCATCAATATATGCTGCGAATGAACATACATATTCGATGTTGCCATCCAACTGAACTATTTCAGTAGTGATCAGCTGTGCATCATCAAAAAACATCGTAGAGATATCCTTGATTTGTGCACCATCCAATCTGTCGCAGATATACTTGCTGTGTTCATAAGTATCATTTTCAGTTTTTAACAGCAGGAGTGAAGCAACTCTTCTTTCCGCCATTACATAGTCTGTACTGATTACTTCTGTAGCATTGGTGATATCTATCAAGTCCTCTGGAGAAGAGTCTACAGTGATAGCTTCTGGAAATACATCTGCTGGAATAAACATGGACATATCAAACCCAGATCTCAAATTAGGATCTATAGGTCTTGCATTGAATATTGGGAAATGTTTTGTGCCAATATCTTCTCTTTTGCGTACAAAGTTTCTACTTGCGATTTTACTGCCCAGTCTTCTATTACTCTCTAGACCACCTAGATTACCACCGGAAGTATTACACTGTGGATCTGCATCATCAATCAGTCCATCGCCATTATCATCAATTCCATTATCGCAGATTTCTACACATACCGTTACCGTTTGACATTCAGCATCTGCACAATCTACAAAGCCATCCCCATCATCATCGATCCCGTTATTACAGATTTCTACAATACAAGAGTTCGAGTTGAAGCAATCTGGATCTTCACAATCAATCAGTCCATCCCCGTCATCATCAATTCCATTACCACAGTCTACCTCAAATGGAGCCGTCGCCAAGCCACAATTAAATCCATCATTCGAATTAAGGTTAGCGGTAGCATTCATGACTTCTGTCGCTATTTTTGTTTCTATATCTATGTAGTATATTTTTCCTGATACGCCATTTGCGACAAATAATTCACCGCCTAGATTTGCCCATACAGCTCCATAGTACCCTGCGTCATTATTGATAGGTCCTATGAGATCTGAGTACACTACAGTTCCAGTATTTTGATTTATTTGTATGAGTCTGCCATCGTTGCCTACAGCATACAGGTTGCCATCACCATAGTGATATGCAATGTCTGTACCTCCAGGATAAGGTATGCCCGTATCCTCCCAAGCCAGCGTAGATTGGTTGAGATCTATACGCAGTATATTTGACTGCGTATTCCCTAGATACATGATGCCAGCGTCATCTATAGTCGCCATGAAATATACATTGTTACCTGGCAGTACCAATCCCAAATTTCCTAATGTACCATTGTTACCAACTAGTACTAATATATGATTTCCATTTGTTGTAGCCGATGCATACACATGACCATCCTTCGGATTCATAGCTGCACCATTGATTTGATTTATACCGTTTAGTACAAAAATATCCTTGTACCATTGGTTTGCAATATCTAGTGTAGCCAAGTATCGGTTATTGATTACTTGGTAAAATCTATCATCACATTCAAAGCAAAAATTATATGCTTGACAATCTGAATCTCGGCAATCCACTTCACCATCTCCATCATCATCTATTCTATTCCAGCAGATTTCTGCTTGAGCAAATAGCGATTGAAAATTCAAGCTAACAAAAAACAATAAGGTATAAGTCAGAAGTTTTTTCATGACTAGGTATATTTTATGGTGTTATCAGGGATACCCTACAAGTATGCTATATAAATCTTCCTCTATGACCCTATCATTTTTGTATTTTGTGACGAGCTCTTTAGCCTCATAGTAGCTTTTGATTATATCTATTTTTCATCTGTTGATTTTACTTTATGCATAGATAGCTGACAGCTAATTTATTGAAGGTGTGTTCTATTAGTATATATAGCTATTATTTATTTCTCCTATATTTTTGGTGACGATGTCAAGGGGTGGATTAGTTTGGTATTTATATGTAGACATAACAATATTTGGGGCCTACCCATGCTAGAGAAGACGTTGAAAATAACGTCTCCTCTAGCATGGGTCGCTACGTTCCATGACTCGCTAGTCAGCTCGGTCCTCAGCCTGCGCTACATCCTAGGCACGGACTAGCGCCTTATCAGTCGCTACCATTGCACGTCGCTAGTCCGTAGATCTCGATAATAATGGAATTAGGGCATCTCTATTACGCTGTTCCTTTTTTGCTTCGCAATGATTGATCACATCAGCGGCTATAATGACGACTTGAAATGCAAATTATCTACTTAGTCAATAGTCTTGTCTTAAGTTTTTTACGACAGATGCATTGCATGTGAAAGACTAGGTCGGTGAAGGCTCTATATAATCTACTAAGAAACTTCAGCTAACCAAGCGACCAACTCTTTGCGCATAGCATTATCTGTATGCGCCCAGGATGCAGCATCAAGATGAGTAGCATTATCAATAGTTTGATATTGCAGCATATTTGGATATAGATCACTATACTTTTTTTGCAGGGACTGGGAGGCTGCTTGCTGAACAAAAGCATCTTTGTTGCCATGCGTACATAGGATTGGAATAGGTCTGCTGTTTTCAATAAAATTAATAGGACTAGCATTGTAGAATCGCTTCGAGTTTCTGCGGCCTGCATATCTATACAACACTGGTGTCTTCTTCATTCCACTCAAATCAAAAGGGGGAGCGTATAAGAAAAGACCACAAAAATTTTGTTGTGAAAAAACAGCCTGTTCATGCAGATCCTTTCTGAAGTATAGCAGCGATGCTAGATTCGCACCTGCACTTACACCTCCCAAAATGATGCGATCTAGCTGGTTGATCTTTCCTTCTTTTTGTAAGGTGCGCAAATGATTTATCATAAGGGTGACATCCTCTAGTATATGATCTGCATGATACAAAGGCACTTTGCGATAGCAGGGCATGATGATCTGATATCCAAGTTGCGTAAAGAGCTCGGCCTTCTTGCTGAATAATTCAGGCTTACCGAATATCCATCCACCTCCATGATAATAGATAATAAGGGGCTTGTTGGGATCTATTTTCAAGGGAGAGTAAAGCATTAGATACTGTTTGGCATGTGGGCCAAACTGGATTCTCTCGGACCTCAGATTCGTGTTTTTGCTCGTAGATAGTGTTTTGAACCAGTATCCAGCCAATTGCAACAGCTCATAAACAATAGTACCACGTAGCATATCCGATAAATATAGAAAATTTAACAAAATCATCACACATATTTCGTCGCTTGGTACGTTTTATGACTATACATACATTATAATAATCTGAATATGAAAGCGAATATA
Source organism: uncultured Saprospiraceae bacterium (assembly GCA_937974575.1). GTDB lineage: Bacteria > Bacteroidota > Bacteroidia > Chitinophagales > Saprospiraceae > JALZVN01. The sequence continues at coordinate 24,439 of CALJVI010000313.1, forward strand.
TCCCTCTACCTATCTCTATTTTCAGTATTGTTGATCTGGTCCTGTAAGCCAGATGACGGAATGAACGTCAACCCTGACAATACCGATCCAAGTAACTTTGAAATTAAAATTCAAAACGAATTTGTTTCTGCACCTTCCAAGGTGTCGGTTTTTTATCGAGTACTTGATGGCTTAGGAGCTCCTGTATCTGGACTTACTGAAGCGGATTTTAATATCTTAGAAAAAGGTAGGAATGATGCAGATTTCAAATTGATCTCTACAGACGAAGCGGATAGAGTCATTTCAGACAATAAAGATATCTTTCGTTATAATGTCGTTCTGCTCTTAGATTTGAGTGGGTCTGTGATCAATAATGATTTGGATGCACTAAAAATTTCTGCAGAACAATTTGTTACCAACCTTTTGAGTACAAAAAACAATTCTACCAAGATTGGTATTTTCTGGTTTGATGGTGTAGATATTCTGCACGAGCTGGTTAGTTTTACAGACAATCTCGAACAATTGACTAATGGAATCAATGGCATGAATGAGAATATGTCTAATGACAAATCAACAGATTTGTTTGGTGCCATTCTTAAAGGAACAGAGAAAGCAAAGAATGCAGTTGCGGATAATATTGCTAGTGGTTTTCAGTCCGCTGCTTCTGTGATTACCTTTACAGATGGGACGGATCAAGCAGCACGTTACTTGCGTAAAGATGCATTCCAGGCAGTAGAGGATGCATCGGAGACTTTGGACTATTATACCATCGGTCTTGGTAATGAAATAGACGATGAAGTTCTTTCCGCTTTAGGACCAAATAGCGCCTTGTCAACCGATGACCCAGATGACCTCTCCAATAAATTTAGAGAAATCGCCGATTATATCTTTGACGAAGCCAATAGCTTCTACCTTTTTGAATATTGTACTCCAAAGCGAGATGGTTCTGGAATCAATGGGCTACGCCTTGAAGTAAATACACTAGAAGGTTCAGCATCTATCACCACCACCTTTGACGCTACAGGATTTGAAAGTGGTAGCTGTGAACTCAGATAGTCAAATTTGGCAAACTTACCGCTTTAAATATCTTGAAACTACTCAGATAGTTGAAAAACTGAGTACTCACCTTTGGACGTATTCCTTTTGATCTTGCTATCCTATAATGCGCTTGATAATAAGGTGGGGTATATCCAAATGGCGGAGGTGTCAAAAAAGTGAAAAGAGCTGCCAGCTTTATCAATGCAGAAAAGATCAATCTCATCAGTGTAGTATATCTTAAGTCAAAAGAGGTTCTTAGTTGAAAAGGCAGCAGACCTGCAGCAAATAACTTTGCTAAGTATGCAGGTACATATGGAGGATCAAAGATGACCTTCGCCAAGTCACGGGTTGTTTTGTCTACACGCAGATAATCGCCAGCAAGCATATCCTTGTAGTATATTTTGAAGGCAGCATAATCTTCTGGATAGACATCCTGAGCTATACCCATTACCAATGCAGTTCGTTTTGATTCTTGATAGAATTGTTCCTTTTCTTCTTTACTTAATCGTCTATTTACCAATTCAAATACTTGTATTGAAGTATGCAAGAGCGTTGCTTGAACCCAGCAAAGGTGATGGTGGTCGTTGGCGCAATATTCTTGCTCTAGTTTTTTCCCATTCACGTTTACGACGATCGTTCCACGAATAAAATTATGGATTTGATGTAGTTTTCTTCCTGAGGCCAATGCTGTTTTTTGATCTCCAAAATATATTTTAATCATGCTCGTAAATGTCCGCTCTGCTCGCCCAAGATAGTCCTTACTAAACTGGCTAAACCTCGCTACACCATCTGCTACTGCAGGATGTGCTATTTGAGATAGGAGTGCGCTATAGGCTCCGAGTATTACTGCAGGGCAGCGGTATATTTTCCAATGCATACTTCCAGGTCCAAAGAGCCCTTCTACACTATTACCAGCTGGAAAGTAGTGATGGATATGCTGCTTATATACCGCTGTTCTTTTTTGAGCATCAAGGACTACTTCCTCTTTTTTAAACTTAAAATTTGAAAATGGACACTTATTCATGAGGTAGAATTTTTCACTTTAAATAATAGAAATGGAATTATAAATAGATTGCGCGTTTATGAATATTCTTTTTGAGAATCATTTCTTGCAGCGTATCTACTCGCTCATGGAGCAAGTGTCGAAAGTCCCACTTTGAAAAATCGACTGCTTCTCTTCCCAGCTGATAATCTTTATAAAAGACGGACATAAACTCAGGTAAGAAGACAGCACCAAATATCAAAGTGAGTAGAGTAGGTGCGGAAACTTTGCCTGCTCCAAACATGAAGCTGTACATACGTGTCTCCTCTATGATCGTAGTCCGATAACCCAGTATGACATGCGTAATGTCATGCTCTTCGTAGTTCGCACTTATAGTAAAGCCTTGCCCTTCGTAAAATTCAAACCATTTTCTACCTAGACTTTCTTCTGGGTGAGCAGCCAATTGTTCCATGGTGATGTTCCACTTACTGACAGCCGGTTTGCATAATTTCTTATAAAGAGGCACTGTGATGGTAGTCAAGAAATAGCATAAGTATTCTCTCCACTCAATTGTTTTTTGATACAGAGTATTTGGTTTGACTAGGCTATAGTTCAACCAATTATTTTTGGCGCTTTTAAAGGATAGTGTTTAATATTCATGTTATTGGATTTTATGTTTCTTAGATCTTGCTATCTTCTCTAACTTAAAGTGCAAAGCAATAAGCAAATGAGCCAAGATTGAATTATTTAAAAGTACTTTGAAAATCAAAGTGAATGGACAAAAAAAATATACATTCAAGACCTGTTTTTAGCAAACAGCAGAGATGTAGTATTATTTCATTAAGTGTGGTCATTTTCAATGTTGTATATTAAGCAGCGCTTCCAATCCATCAAGATGATCTTTAAACGCTTTCTTACCTTCTACAGTAGCGGAGTAGGAGGTGAGAGGTTTCCTACCTACAAATTCTTTTTTCACTTGGATGAACTTATTCTCTTCCAATGATTTTATATGACTAGCAAGACGACCATCAGTTAAGTCCAACATCTCCTTGAGTGTCTTGAAGTCTACCCACTCATTGACCATCAACATGGACATGATACCGAGTCGGACTTTATTATCGAATGCTTTGTTAAGCTTGCTAATTATTTTTTTCATTTTCGGCCTTAGCTGCTTTCGTATTTTTTGTACATAGTGGCACCATAAGCTATGTGTAGTGCACCGAATCCAAGTGCCCATAATTCAATACCAAACTGCGGAATGAATAAACCAATGCAGCCCAATATTAAAGTACAAATACCTAAATACAAAATGTCATTTACAGTATACTTACTAGCATTGATACATGCCAATCCATAAAATATTAAAGAGCTAGGAAGTAGTAGATCAAGATCTCCCCTTTGTATCAAGGCCAAACAAAATATCCCGCCAGCTGCTAGTGGAAGCACCCCATTGACTAATAATCTTTTTGAAGGAGCACCCCATATCTTTTGCCCTTTTTTGTCAGCTGTCCTCCGGGTGAAAAATATCCCTATCAAGGCAGCCAATCCAAATACGACCAATGCGTTGCTGATCAAAAATGATATTATACCCATTCCCCAATTAGAATAATTCTCAGCACCTATTTTGTCAAGATGCAAACCCTCAAAAGGCCTCGATCCTAAATAGGAATAGGTCACAATGACCCCTAATGTCGCAATTAGTCCAGCCGCAATTCCTGACAAACCACTCAGGGAAATGAACCTACTGGACTTTTCCATCATCGCCCGGATCTCTGATAATTGCTCTAATTGTTCTATTCTTTTATCCATCACCATATCTTGAATTAAAAGTACTTTGAATTACAAAGTTAATCATTTATTTTCAAAACGCAAATAGGAGACCCTTTATTATTTCAAGGTGAAATAATCTAAAATAATATACAAACTAAGAGTTGAAATATATCGTAAGCAGCATCTACTTACTTTTCTCGAATCCTTTTATACATTTTTGCGAGAAAGAAGATAGCAACACCAAAGGCGAGAATATAGGGAAGTGTACCCACAAACTCTTCCATACTCCTCAAGCTGGCTAAAAGTACAATGGCCAATAAAAGTAGAGAAGGTACCTCATTGAAAAGTCGAAAGCCAAATGCAGACATCACTTCCTCATTGCGTTCTAATTTTCCAATGATCACTTTACAATAGATATGATAGCCAGTAAGGATGGCTAACAAAACCAGCTTTACATGCAGCCATGTATTCGCTACAAACCAATCCATACCATAGAGGCAGATCATGGCTATACCACAAGACCAAGTAAGCACTGCCGCAAAATTGCAAATGATTTTATAAACTCGTTTCTGCATCAAAAGAAACTGAGCCTGCAATATTCCTTTTTCAGGTTCAGGTTTTGCCCCAGACTCGACATGATAAACAAACATCCTTACCAGATAAAACAAGCCCGAGAACCAGGCTACGAAACCAAAAATATGTAATGCCTTTAGATAGAGTATCATTTTCAGTCGATTGAGATATAGCAAACATAGGGCATTCTAGTAGGACTGTCTCCATATCTTAGCTACTAAATATATGTACATCTCTTCTTTTTACCTGCTGTTGACCAAGCTGGGATCATCTTTGTTTGCCCAAGAATCTTAAAGCCTTAGTTTAGAATTAGTTCATAACTCTCTGACAACTAACTCTAAATGATATATTTTAGAATTTCTAATAAATGTTTGACCCATATCTCTATTTATTCGTCTAAAAGCTTTGGATAAGACTGTTTAAATCCGTTGTTTTGAAGCCAGCATGAAGCTAAGTACCACATACAAAGATATATTTTCTCTTTCAGGACCGATCATGTTAGGCAGTGCAGTACAGCAAATCATTGTCCTAACAGATGGTGTATTTCTGTACCACAAAAGTGAAGCAGATTTTGGAGCCATTGGTTTTGTAAGTGTCTTTTATTTAATGATTGCTGCCATAGGCTACAATTTTTCTAAAGGTGGTCAAATCATGATTGCCAGACGTGCAGGTGAGAATAATCCTACAAAAGTAGGAGAGGTGTTTCAAGCCATGCTCTTCTTTGAATTTTTCTTAGCCATCATTCTGTTTCTGATTATGCAATACGGGGGATACTATATCTTCTCTATTTTTGCCAATTCAGACGTGATCTTCTATAAGAGTCTGGAGTACCTAGAGTTTAGATCTTATGGAGTCTTCTTTAGTTATGTAGGTTTGAGCTTTATAGCATTATACACAGGCATCGCTAGGACTAAATTCATCCTGATAGATTCCCTCTTTTTAGCGCTTTCAAATGTATTTCTCAATTATGGATTCATATTTGGAAACTTTGGCTTACCTGAGTTGGGGATACAGGGAGCAGGTATTGCAAGTACCATCTCTGAGGGTTTTGCTTTTATGCTGTTTCTGATCTATATCATGTTTGATAAAAAGATTAGAAAATTCAAGTTGTTTTCCATTCCTAAGATTATTGACTTTGATGCGATCCGCACACAGATAAAGATATCATCTCCAGTAGTAGTGCAAGCAGTAGTGGGCTTCGGTTCTTGGTTTGCTTTTTTTGGGATTATTGAGAATTTGGGCGAGCGACCATTAGCCATTACCAATCTGGTGAGGATGGTGTATCTCACCTTATCTATACCTACCTGGGGCTTTGCTTCAGGTGCCAACACTATGATCAGCAACTACATAGCCCTAGGTAAAAAAGAACAAGTAGTTCCTTTACTGTGGAAAATCAGTAAGATATGTTTGACTTGGACTTGTATTATGTTGCTGCCTGTGCTCTTGTTTCCTAAAATGATTTTGTACCCCTTATTCGGTAAGCAAGACATGTCTTTGATTATAGAGGCGCAGCCCATATTCTATGTCATGGGTGTTATATTGATTCTTTTTTCAGTCTCCGCAGTATTCTTTAATGGATTGGCGGCTACAGGTGCTACTGCATTTGGATTGATCATACAGACCATATCGGTTGTGCTCTATCTGATATATGTATACTTCGTGATAGAAGTGCTTCAAGGAGGCTTGGGATGGGCATGGGCTTCTGAAATATTTTACTGGCTCATCATCTTTGTAGTCTCCTATTGGTTTTTGAAAACCAAGCGGTGGCATGATCTCAAGGTTTAGTTATTTCAACTATTTGTTATATGTTATCCGATGCATTCTGCATTCCGAAATAAACAGCCTGAATGCATACCCTATTCAGGTTATTTTTGGCAATAAGAATTCACATTTTTTGACTTAAGGAGCCAATGAAGGTATATTAGAGCCTTGCGCAATTGCGCTCTAATGATGAATCTTCCCATGGACAAATCTATTACTATCAGAACTATTTACACCATAGTGTTTTGTGCCCTTTTTGGTTCCTTATTTGGCCAAAACGCTAAGCCAAGGGGCCTTACTGAAAACTCCATTCCTGTCCCAACTTCTATTACTATTCCTGCTATTTCTTACGAAGCTGTTGAGAAGCGAGACAAAGCTAATTTCTGGAATGACCGTGTGTCTGTTCCAGCCTCAGTTGACCACGACCTTACCAACAGTGGGGATTGGCATACTTTAGCTAATGGTGACCGTATTTGGAGGCTTCAAGTAAATTGCAAAAACTCCAAAGGTCTTGCATTCATGTTTAGACATGTGTCGATACCTGCAGGAGCTAGCTTACATTTTTATTCTCTAGATGGAAAGCATATTGTCAAAAGCTTCGAGTCTATAGACATTAACAGTCAAGGTAATCTTGTAGCAGGTCCAATCGTTGGGACGTCCGCTATTATAGAATATTATGAGCCGCAACATCTCAAAGGTCAAGGACAATTTGACTTATTCAATGTGCAGCGTTTATATAAAGATTTTTTACCCTCTGCGCCATCTAGTGATCCACAAAGAGCCTTCGGTGATGCATGGAATTGTCAGGTCAATGTAGAGTGTATAGACACAGATTATTTTGATGATGCAAAGCGATCCGTAGTGCGTATCCTCATGACGATGGAGGAGGGGATGATCTACTGTAGTGGTGGATTGATCAACAATACTGCACAAGATATGACACCCTATATCTTATCGGCTTTTCACTGTTCTAGTGATCTTACTCCGATGTATGATTTCTTTAGATTTGATTTCAATTTTGCAAGTCCATTTTGTACCAACCCAACTCAAGAACCACCATACAATTCACTTGTAGGGTGTACCTCTGTTGCAGGCAATGCGGATAGTGATTTTGAACTATTACGTCTTTTCCAATCTATACCTACCTCTTTCAATGCCTATTTTGCTGGATGGAATAGGACATTAGATTACAGGCCTGATACGACTACACTTATTCATCACCCATCAGGGGATATCAGAAAGATATCTCAAGAATTTAGTCAAATTCTTATTTTCAATAGTACCATCGAATGGGACAATGGATTAGTGACTACACCTCGTTCTCACTATAGAGGATTTTTAGATCTTGGCGCATTTCAAGGAGGCTCATCAGGGGCACCACTATTTGATGATAATGGGCACATTGTAGCTCAGCTGCATGGAGGAGACGCAGAATGCGATAATCCGAAAGCGTTCTCGGGTATATTTGCAAAGTCTTGGACAGGTGGAGGTTCTCCCATTACCAGACTTAGAGAATGGTTAGATCCCATCAATGCTGGCAACTTGGTACAGCAGGGTCTCGATCCAAGTAATTCAAATTCTAGCCTTGGCAGCATTAGTGGCAAAGTAAAAGATGCCAACGGAGGACCTATGTCCAATACTATTGTTTATCTTAATTCAGATGGAGTATACCCACGGTCGACTGCGACGATATTGGATTCTACATTCACGGACAGCAACGGCCTTTTTTCTTTTACACAATTAGACATTGGCGTCGACTATTATGTCTCCGCAGCTAATGACAAGTGTGAACGAGATGGTATCGCAGTGAGTGACATTACGCGCGTGATCAATCATTTGCTGTACCAGCAAAGATTTACATCCCCTTATCAATACATAGTAGCGGATGTAAATAATGATGGTCAAGTCAGTGTCAATGATATTCTTTTTGTACGCTTTTTATTGCTCAATAATATCCAGAG
>CALJVI010000314.1 GCA_937974575.1 uncultured Saprospiraceae bacterium
GTAAATAAGATGATGCAAAATCCAATTTGACGGGATTTTTCCTTTAAAAATCATGACAAATTGCTTTTGGGTAGAGGACGTTTTGACACGTGTACATCATCGAGGTTGAAAACCTCGACGAACCATGTTTTGGAATACGGACTAAGTAGTGCTGCGAACTTCTTAGTCAATATTCTACTTGTCGAAAATAATAATGCTGTAATCCATACATTAACCAATCCCGGAGGGATGACATAATTATAGCCCAGTGCGCCAGCGCTGGGTAAATAAGATGATGCAAGATCCTATTTGGCGGGATTTTTCTTTTAAAAATCATGACAAATTGCTTCTGGGTAGAAACGTTTTGACGCGTGTACAGCATCGAGGTTGAAAACCTCGACGAACCGTGTTTTTCGAATACGGACTAAGTAGTGCTGCGCACTTCTTAGTCCATATTCTACTTGTCGAAAATAATAAAACTATAATCCATCCATAAATCAATCCCGGAGGGATGACATAATTATAGCCCAGTGCGGCAGCGCTGGGTAAACAAGATGATGCAAGATCCAATTTGGCGGGATTTTTCTTTTAAAAATCATGACAAATTGCTTCTGGGTAGAGGACTAGGTTTAGGTCAAAAAATCCCAAGCTAGGAAAAATCAAAACGGACAAGCGATGTGCAAGGGTGCCGCTTTTTTGCGGCAGTGCGCAGCACCGAGTGAATAACGAGTCCTGAAACGTAGCGACCCCGCCGCAGCGCATGGCAGGCGAACAAGCAAAAGGGGATGGCCCCAAACAACCAAAAATAATCATTCACCCACTTTAAAAATAGTATATAAAATCTACTTTTGTGTACTGATTTTATAACCGTACCTTTAGCCATATGCAAAGCATTCTCACATATATACAATGGAGTCCTAGTCCTGAAATCCTAACGCTAGGACCCGTAACTCTTCGTTGGTACAGCTTGATGTTTTTGGCGGGCTTCGTGATCGGCTTTCAAATTATGAAGAGTTTTTTCCGACGTGAGAAATACCCGATAGAATGGCTGGATAGTCTACTTATATATATCATGATCGGCACCATCGTTGGGGCTAGACTCGGGCATTGCCTCTTTTATGACTGGGACTACTTTGGGCAAAATTTTACCTCGTTTTTAGAAATATTTATTCCTGTACGCTTTGGGGAGAATTGGCCAGGGAGCATTGGAGATTTTAAGTTTATAGGGTTTAGAGGCTTGGCCAGTCATGGTGGGGCTATAGGCATCATACTGATGATGTGGTTTTTCTCTAGAAATATATCCAAAAAGTCAATCCTTTGGATCCTAGACAGGATCGTGATCCCTGTAGCCTTGACCGGTATGTTTATCCGTCTGGGCAACCTGATGAACTCTGAAATCATTGGAAATGTGACAGATGTACCTTGGGCCTTTATCTTCGAAGATGTAGACGATAATCCTCGACATCCAGTCCAATTGTATGAATCGCTTTCCTACTTGTCGATATTTTTGTTTTTGATGTGGCAATATTGGAAAACAGAGGCTAGACACAAATTGGGCCTTATATTTGGGACTTTTCTAGTCCTTTTATGGTCTGTTCGCTTTCTATTGGAGTACTTTAAGCGCAGCCAAGGTGGATTTGAGACTGTGGTAGATAACATGTTTAGTACGGGCCAACTCTTGAGTATTCCTTTCATACTGGCTGGTATGTATTTTATTTTTAATGCAAGAGCCAAAAATGTGACAGTCTAAATCTCCAGCTTCAGCAACACGCTTGCAGTCAAACTATTACGTAGTATAAAAAATAATTAAGCAATAATTAACCAACTGTTATGTTGATTATAGCTTTCAAATGGCGTATATTTGTCAAACGTACGACAGTAACAAACCTCACCCTTAAAGATCCAAATCACTTTTTAAGAAAATTATTGGGCCCCTGGTCCTTTTCAGGTTTATGAAGCTATTATTAAAACTTATCTTTTTCAGCTGTATATTTTACTCATGTACAAGTGAGCAACTCGCAGTTTCTGAATACGATACACATCTTATGCAGAATATAGAACGTGTCTCACCCACTGGTGATATCACCTCATTTATTCTACCTGAAGACGGAGATTATACCCCGCTCAAGCAGGAACCCACTAATCCTATGACCCCAGAAAAGGTCGCCTTAGGGAAACTCTTATTTTTTGAAACTGGCCTTGGTGCTGACGCTGTCAAAGAAGTCGGAAAATTCACCTACTCCTGTGGTACATGTCATGTTCCTGCCAAAGGATTTATGCCTGGTACTGTGCAAGGGATTGCAGATGGCGGAATCGGTTTTGGCTTGGATGGGGAGTCCCGAGCGAGATTTCATCTCTACGAGGAAGACGAATTGGATACACAAGGCGCTCGCCCATTGAGTCTACTCAATGCGGGCTTCATGACCAATACATCATGGTCTGGTGCCTTTGGTGCTGGATACGCAAATGAAGGTACTGAAGATCAGTGGGGTGTAAATACACCTACTGAAGTAAACCACCTAGGACTCGCAGGATTGGAGAGTCAAAATATCGAGGGTCTCCACCTTCACCGCATGAAATTCAATAGAGAGATAGCAGAGGAATATGGATATAAAGAGATGTATGATAATGTGTTTTCTGAATTTCCGGAAGAAGAGCGGTACTCCCTCACGACTACGAGTTTTGCCATATCTGCCTACATCAGATCTTTGCTTCCCAATCAAGCTCCTTTTCAAAATTGGCTCAAAGGTGATATGACCGCAATGACCATTAAAGAAAAGCGTGGTGCGATTCTTTTCTTCGACAAAGCAGGCTGTGTCAATTGTCACAAAGGACCAGGCTTGAATAATCAGAATTTTTTCGCCATTGGCGTCAAGGATCTATACGAGACTGGAGAGGCTTTTGCCACAGGACCAGATGATCTGCGCAACTTGGGTAGAGGTGGATTTACGGGTAAGGACGAGGATCTTTACAAGTTTAAAGTCCCACAGATATACAATATGAAGGACTCGCCTTTCTACTTTCATGGCAGCAGCAAGCGTAGTCTAAAAGAAGTGGTAGAATACTTCAATGAGGCTGTCGTAGAAAATGAAAATGTAAACAAAAATATTTCTGCTTTCTTTAGACCTCTCAGTCTAACAGAAGAAGAGGTTGAAGATCTTACCCAGTTTTTGGAAACGGGTCTCTTTGATCCTAATCTAAATAGATACATGCCTACTGAGATTTTGTCTGGCAAGTGTTTTCCAAATAATGATGTGCTTTCGCAAGTGCAGATGGGGTGTGAGTGATGTTTGCTGTTTGCTGTTAGCTGTTTGCTGTTAGCTGTTAGCTGTTAGCTGTTAGCTGTTAGCTGTTAGCTGTTAGCTGTTAGCTGTTAGCTGTTAGCTGTTAGCTGTTAGCTGTTAGCTGTTAGCTGTTAGCTGTTAGCTGTTAGCTGTTAG